>DASUFM010000270.1:0-5360 GCA_036274535.1 Blastocatellia bacterium | reverse complement strand
ATCGTGGTGTTCTTGAGCACGGAGAGATCCCACAACCGCGCGCTCGCTGAACGCACGCCGATCGTGCGAGGCGCGTTGCCGAAAGTATTGGCTACCGCCGGCGAGAAAGCCGCCGCGTTCACCCAGCCGTCAATCCGGTCGGCGTCCGAGCCTGGCGTCCGCGGATCAACCCCGGCCACTACGTTCGGACGCTGCCCCAGACTGAAGGCGTTCGTGTTGTTGGATTGTGAAATCGAAAGCGGGAAGCCGCTCTGATAAGTCACGATGGCGTTTAATTGCCATCCGCCCACGATGCGATCGACGACGCCCCTGGAGTTTCCGAGGAACATCCGCCCATTGCCGAAAGGCAATTCATAGACGCCGCTCAGCGTGAAGCGATGCGGAGTGTCCACGCCCGACAGTCCGTAATCGCGATCGCGGTTATAAGCGTCAATCACGTTCGAGGTCGCGTCCGGCGCGAAGTAATTGCCGTTGCCGGTGATGTTGTCCAGAAGTTTGCTGAAAGTGTAGGCGGCAAGCAGCGAGAAACCTTTCGACAACCGCTTCTGCGCCTTGACTGTCAGCGCGTTATAAAATGAATTCCCGCCGCTCGCGCCGAGCATGATCACGTCGCCGAATTGCGGGAATGGACGCAACAATTGCGCCTGCGCGACCGTCGCCGAACTCAAAATCCCGACGCCGGCCGGCGTGCCGAAGAATGGATTGGCGACCCGCGTCTGCAAATCCGCGCGTGACATAAACTGCGGCGCCAGTTGGTTGATATTGACGCCGCCGTTGTTGATGCCGCCGATCTGCAGGTGTGCGCCGCGACTGCCGACGTAACCGACCGTTAAAGCGATATTGCCCGGCAATTCACGCTGGATGTCCAGCGAGTATTGCTGAAGGTAAGCGGCTTTGCGGTTCTGGTCGATGAATGACAGGGGCTGCCCGGCCTGCGTCAGCTGGCCGAGCGAGCTGCCCGTCGGCCTCAGCAATCCGTTGGGAAACGGGTTCGACAGGAAATTCGCGGGCGTCAATCCGCCGTCGAGAGTGGTGACCATATTCGTCAACGCCGCGAACCCCAGCGCCCCGTACCCATCCACGCTCGGGCCTAAACTGAAGATGGCCGGCGCCCACAGGATGCCGTATCCTCCGCGGATCGTCGTCTTTTCGTTGTATTGATAAGCGAAGCCGATGCGCGGGCCGAATTTGTTCTTCTGCGCCCGCGTCTGCTGCGTCGGGGCTCCGTTCACCCCCGCGAAGATCAGGCCGCCTTTCACGTTCATGCCGGCGGGCCGCACTGGGAAGGCGATGTTCGGATCGAAGCCGACCGTCAGCTGATTGTCGCGCTCCTGTAATCCCTGTTCGTATTCATACCGCAATCCGAAATTGAGCGTCAGTTTCTGCGACAGCCGGAAATCATCCTGCGCGTAACCGCCGAAGTAATTCACGTAAACCGAGAGCGGCGTGACAAGTTGTGAACTGCCGCCGGCCGCTGCGCCGAGCAGCAGACTGGCCAGCTCATTGCCGCCCGTCGTTGTGTTCGGAATCCCCGTGAAGGCGCGCGAAAAACTGAAGCTGCCGCTCGCCTGGCCGATGTTGTTGAACTCGACTGAGAGTCGCCGGTAATCAAATCCGGCTTTGAAACTGTGCCGGCCCAGCAGTTTTGAAACGCCGGTCAGAAAATTGTGTGAATACCACCGGCGAGTGCCCGGCGCGGCGGAACCCAGCGAGCCCTGCGAGGGACCATAGGCGCCGCCCGTGCTGATGGCCGGAAACTTGTTGAACGAGATGTCTCGCGTAAAACTCGGAGCGAAGCCAAGCGTCGCCGGGTCGAATCCCGCGCTGATCGTGGTCGGATTGTCGTCGAAGGTGTTATAACCGTAGCGCACGCTCAGCAGCGTCGTCTCGTTGATCGTGAAGATATTGTTGACCGCCAGCGCATCGACGTGGCGGAAAAGCAAGCTGCCGCCCGGATTGGATATGGTCCCGTAATAATCGGCCACCGGTTCGCGGCTGCCGTAACGCAGGTAGGTCGCCGCCGCCTTGTACCAGTTGGTGAAACTGTGATCAAGCTTGAAGGTTTGCTGGTCGGCCCGGTCGTTGAGAGTGCTGGTGGCGGCGAAATTGCGCCCCGCGGCGTCAGCCGGTCGGTTCGGCAGCGGGAAGAATGACGCCAATGCCCGCCCCACCGGGTCCTGCCTGTTCACCGGAATGATGTTGCCCGGAAACGGATCACGGATGAACTGCGGGTTACTGGCGCTCACCGGCGCGTTTGGGTTGTAATTCGGGTTTGCGCGCGTTGTAAGCGGGTCATAGATCACCGCGGAACTCCGCGAAAAATTTCCATGGCGTTCCAGTTCTGTCGGCACAACGAAAGATTCGCTCAGGAAGCTCTGCATACGGTAGCCTTCCATCGCTATCCAGAAGAAGGTCTTATCCTTGCCGTTGTAAACCTTGGGAATGTAAACCGGCCCGCCAATCGAGCCGCCGTATAGCCCGTAATCGGCGTCAGGACGTTTGATGCCGCTGCGGTTGTTGAAGAAGTTATTCGCCTGAAGCGGATTCGGGCGCAGGAAACCGAAGGCGCCGCCGTGCAGTTGATTCGAGCCTGAACGCATGGCGACGTTGAAAACGCCGCCTCCGGTGCGCCCCGCTTCGGCGTCGTAATTATTGACCTGCATCTTCAGTTCACCGATCGCCTCGAAACTCGGAATGATCACGGCGCGATTGCCGAGGTCGGCGATCGGTACGCCGTCGAGCAGGTAGTTGTTGCCGCGCACCGGGCCGCCGGCCAGCGAAATCTGCGACGAGCCGCTCTGGTCCTGCTGGCGATTGAATGTCGGATTGCCCGCCGGAACGTAGTTCGGCGAAATGGCCGCGAGCGAGAATGGATTGCGACCCGTGTTGGGCAAATCGCTCAGAAACTGTTTGGTGATCACCTGTCCCACTGACGCGTTGGCCGACTCGATCAACGGCGCCTCGTCGCTGATCACGACGGTCTCGGTCACGGCGCCGACCTCCATCACCAGGTCGAGCAGCAATTGCTGCTGCGTCTCGATCACTACTCCCGAACGCTCCAGTTTCTTGAATCCGCTTGACGTGGCTTCAAGCTTGTATCTTCCGGGATCGACGCGGTCGAAGACGTATTCGCCGCTCGAATTCGTCACCGTCGTTCGCGCCACCCTCGTCGCCTCATTGATCAATGAGAGCGTCACGTTCGCCAGCGCGTTGCCGCCGCTGTCATGCAGCGAGCCGCGCAGGCCTCCTTGATATGATTGTCCATATGCTGTCGTCGCGAGCGCGCAGAACAACGCGAGCGCCAACAGAAGGGATGCGCCGCTGATCAGATCTTTGTTCGGGCGATAAATTACTGCGAGATGGCTTGAAACCAGAGGCGAACCTTTGCCCCGCGAGATGTGTGTTGTCAGCATTCGCGCCGCTCCTTTCGGTGTGTCCAGTGGTGATTGGGAATTGTGGAGCCCTCACAGGAATTTCAAATCACTGCGAGACCCCCTTTGTTTAATTTCAATTTGTTTCAATAATGAGGTGTGAATCGTGTTTGCCTGACGGCAATCCACGATTACCCGCCGCAGGTAGTGCATCTGCCGTGCCAGGGCCATTGCCGGCGACGGGCGCGGTTCGGAAATCCTTTACTTACCAGGGGAATTACCGGCTGAGAGCCTTATTCTCGCTTTTGAAATAGTCGAACAAAACCGTGTTTCCAATGGCGGGCGCAGACATTTATGTAAGCGTTGATTGATAAAGAGCTCATCCACGAAGCCACACGAAGAGGCGCTAAGGATTGATTTTATCTTTGTGATCCTTCGTGTAGCTTCGTGGATGATTTTCCGCAGGATTGATAAAGTATTTCAGTTAGCGGTTTAGCCACAAATTTGTTACTTCCCACCTGTGAATAAACAATAACGTGAGATTACTTCATTACAGTGGGGTATTTTCAATCAACCTTGCGGCGATAACGCAGATAACGTGGGGTCCACATCTTCTCGTCCACGCGAGCTTCAAGTTCTTCGCGCGTGGTTGGTTCGGCGAGGCCGAGCGCCTGAGCTTCGACGCCGACGGCGATAGCGACGCGACGCGAGACTTCGCGGATGTCGTTCATATCGGGGAAGAGCGAAGCCATGCCGTCCTCCAGAGCGGGCGACATTTCGCTGAGCGCCCGGGCCGCGGCGACGAACATCCCCTGTCTGATTATCCTCGCGCCCGACGCGATCACGCCCAATCCGACCCCAGGGAAAATATAGACGTTGTTGCACTGTCCGATCTTGCGCGGGCGGCCTTCCACGGCGAAGGACTGAGGCGCGTCAGGAAACGGGCTGCCAGTGGCGACGATCGCGCGGCCGGAAGTCCATTCCAGCAGGTCGACCGGGGTTGCCTCCGAGCGTGAGGTCGGGTTGGAGAGTGGAAAGATGATTGGGCGCGCGGCGTGGCGGGCCATCTCCTCGACTATGTCCTGGGTGAAAGCGCCGGGCTGAGCCGCCGTGCCGATGAGCGCCGTGGGCCGCAGGTTTTTGACCACGTCGGCCAGCGTGATGTGATCGCGGTCGGCGGCCTGCCAGTCCGTTATGCGCTCGACCGGCTGCGCGAAAGGCCGGCTGATCTCTTCTATGTCGCCTCGGCCCGTGTGGATCAGTCCTCCGATGTCAATCAGCCAAAGCTTCCCTTTCGCCGCCTGCTCTGAAAAGCCTTCGCTGATTATGGCCGCGACGATCTGGTCGGCGATTCCTGTCCCGGCCGATCCCGCTCCGAACATCACTATTCGCTGATCGCTCAAACTCTCGCCGTTGGCGTTGACCGCCGCGAGCAAACCGGCGAGAGCGACCGCGCCGGTGCCCTGAATGTCATCGTTGAAGCTGCACAGTCGGTCCTGGTAGCGTTCGAGCAATCGCCTCGCGTTGTGACGCGCAAAATCTTCCCATTGGAGCACGGCGTTCGGAAAAATTTCGATCACCGCTTCGACGAACTCCTCTATGAAATCGTCATATTCCCGGCCGCGCACACGATCGCGCCGCCGGCCGATGTAGAGCGGGTCTTTGAGGAGTTCCTTATTGTCCGTGCCGACGTCCAGGAAGATCGGCAGCGTCGTCGCCGGGTGAATGCCCGCGCAGAGCGTGTAGAGCGAGAGTTTACCCACGGGAATGCCCATTCCGCCGACGCCCAGATCACCCAGTCCCAGTACGCGCTCACCGTCCGTCACGACGATTATCGCCACCTCGGAATGCGGCGCGTTCGAGAGCAGAGTTTTGATCTCGCCGCGATGGCGGCATGAAATGTAGAGGCCCCGCGGGCGGCGGTAAATGTGGCTGTAGAGTTCGCTCGCCGCGCCGACCACGGGCGTGTAGATGACCGGCGTCATTTCG
>DASUFM010000269.1:0-7488 GCA_036274535.1 Blastocatellia bacterium | reverse complement strand
CTGGAAGACGATGTTCGGTAACGCGTTGCTGCTCTGCGCGGTTATGCTGGTCGTGTTCGGCTTCACTCGTTCGGGAGCCGGCGTGATCGAGAAGCCGAAAGAACTCGTAGATGATAAGGACTCGAATGGAAGGAAGACGCTCGAGATGGTTTTCGCTCTCGATACGACGGGTTCGATGGGCGGATTGATCGAAGGGGCGAAACAGCGAATCTGGGGAATCGTCAATGAAGTGATGCAATCGGAGTCGCGGCCCAATGTGCGGATCGGGCTGGTTGCCTATCGCGATATCGGCGACCGGTACGTCACCGAAATCTTTCCTGTGACTGACAATCTGGACGCCGTTTATACGACGCTCATGGATTACCGGGCCGAGGGCGGCGGGGATACGCCGGAAAATGTGAGGCGCGCGCTGGCCCAGGCCGTTCACAAAGCCGGCTGGGCGCAGCAGTCCAACCAGGCTGGCAGGATCGCGCAGGTCGTCTTTCTGGTCGGCGACGCCCCGCCTCACAACGATTACCAGGACGAGCCGGATACGAAAACGACCGCGGTCGAGGCCAAACGCAGAGGAATGATCGTCAACGCCATTCAATGCGGGAACATTTCCGGGACCAGGGAAGTCTGGCAGGAGATCGCCCAATACGGCGGAGGACGATACTTCGCCATCCCGCAGGACAGTGGCGTCGTCACCATCGTCACGCCCTATGACGAAAAGCTAGGCGCGCTCAGCAATCAACTCGGCGGAACCTATCTCGCGTATGGCGCAGAGGATGTCCAGTCCCTCGCAAGAACCAGACAGGCGGTGGCCGAATCAAAGATCGCGGCAGCCGCCCCGGCCTCGGCTCAGGCGGATCGCGCAATGAACAAGGCCATCAATTCCAGGGCTTACGATGGAGACCTTTTGCAGGGTCTTGAAAATGGAACCATGAAACTGGAGGACGTGAAGCCTGAAGAATTGCCCGAAGAGCTTCGCCGGCTTTCGCCCGAGGAACGAAAACAGGAGATCGAGAAACGCCTGGCCCAGCGCCGCCAGATTCGCGCCGATATCATGCGGTTGTCGAAGGACCGCGCTGAATTCATCAAGAAAGAACGAGCCAAATCGAGCGCCAAAAACAGCTTCGATTCCGTCGTCGCCGAGGCCCTCAAAGAGCAACTCGCCGCCAGGGGATTCAAATAGCAAGTAAAGGCATTGGTTTTTGGCTATTGGTTATTGGCTATTGACTCACATTGAAATCGCTCTCTTACTGCGAGGCAATATCCAATGCCCGATAGCCAATGGCCAATGCCGATCACCCTCATCATCAACCTCAGCCAGCAAGAGCGATAAATCCAAAATACAAACTATTCAAGATTTTTCTTGACAAGTGGCTATGTAGAAGCCTATACGTATAGGTGTCTATATTCATTGGAGAAAGGAGAGAGCATGGCCAAAGGCTATCTTTCATACACGATGGCGTTGATCCTGCAGGCGCTGGACAACGGCTACAAGTACGGGCTTGAAGTGATGACGGTGACGGGGCTGGCGAGCGGGACGGTCTATCCGGCGCTGAGGCGGCTGGAGGACGCGGGCTACGTGGATTCGAAGTGGGAGAAGCAGAGCATCGCGGTGGCCGAGCAGCGTCCGGCGCGCAAATACTACGAAGTGACCAAAGAAGGCAGGGAGGCTCTGGCCGAAGCGCGCAAGAAGTATCGACTGCTGGATCATCTCGAACAACCCGCGCCGAAACTCAAACCCGCGGGCGGGAAAGGATGAGTGATGCGCCCACAGGGACGAAAAACTCTCGCGCGGCCGTGGTTATGGCTGTTGCGGCTGATCGGGGTGATCGTGCCGCGGCGCCTGCGCGCCGATTGGCGACAGGAGTGGGAAGCTGAATTGCAGTATCGCGAAACCCTGCTTGCCCGATGGGATAACCTCGACCGGCGCGCAAAACTCGTTTTGCTGTGGCACAGCGCGGGCGCGTTCGCCGACGCGCTGTGGCTGCAACCAAAAAGAATGGAGGACGAGATGTTTCAGGACCTGCGTTTTGGCCTGAGGATGCTGCTCAAGGACAAGGCCTTCACGGCGGTCGCGGTGTTGACGCTGGCGCTGGGCATCGGCGCGAACACGGCGATCTTCAGCGTTGTGAATGCGGTGTTGCTCCGGCCGCTGCCGTTCAAGAGTCCGCAGCAATTGCTATGGATTGGAGAGTCTTCAAAAGATGATTCAACGAACGATCTCGTTCCCGGCGCGCACTTCGTCGAATGGAGTGAACAGAGCCAGACGCTCGAAAGCATTGCCGGGTATAACGTCGGCGGTAAGACGGCTTTGACCGGCGCGGGCGAGCCTGAGGTGTTACAGCGAAGTCGGGCGACCGCCGGATTCTTTCCCACGCTCGGCGCGCAGTTCGCGCTCGGACGCAATTTTCTCGCGACTGAAGACCGGCCGGGCGGCGAGCGCGTCGCTGTTATCAGCTACAGATTGTGGCAGCGTCGCTTCAATTCCGACCCGGGCGTGATTGGCCGGGCGATTACGCTCGACGATCAGAGCCACACGATAGTCGGTGTGCTGGCGCCGGATTTCCGTTTTATTCAGCCGCTGGATTTGTGGACTCCGCGGGCGCTCGATGTGGCGGGGGAACGAGGCAATCGAATGACCTCATATTCCCATGTGATCGCGCGGCTCAAACCCGGCGTCTCCCATGAGCAGGCGCAGGCGGAATTGGCGGACATCATGCAGCGCTACGAAAGCTCAAAGCCGAAAAACATTTTCTCGTTCGCCGGCAATCGGCTGCGCGTCGTTCCGTTGCATCGACAATTGGTCGGCGATACGCGACGCCTGATGTTCATTCTGCTCGGCGCGGTTGGTTTGATACTGCTGATCGCCTGCGCCAACGTCGCGAATCTGACGATGGCGCGGGCCGCCACGCGCGGCCCGGAGATGGCGATTCGCGCCGCGCTCGGAGCCGGGCGAATTCGGTTGATTCGGCAGTCGCTCACCGAAAGCCTGCTGCTGGCGGCGATTGGCGGCCTGTGCGGATTGCTTTTGGCGTACGGATTGACAAAGGCTCTTGCATCGCTGAATTCAACGAGCGCGCTGGGGCAGATTTCCAATATGGCGCGGATCGGCATTGATTCGAGAGCGCTTTCCTTCACGCTGCTGGTCTCGGTCCTGACCGGAGTCATTTTCGGCCTCTTCCCGGCGTTGCAAACCTCGCGACCCGATTTGAACTCTTCACTCAACGAAGGGGCTCGCGGCGGCGGCTTCCATGGCGGACGCGCGCGCCAGGCGTTGATGATTGCCGAAGTCGCGATGACCATAACCCTGCTGGTCGGCGCGGGGCTGCTCGTCAGGAGTTTCGTCAATCTGCTGAGCGTCAATCCCGGCTTCCGCGCGGAGAACGTGTTGACGGCAAGTCTCTCACTGCCATATTCGCGTTACGAAAAGAGAGAGGATCGCTTGCGGTTCATACAGGAGTTATTGCCGCGTCTGGCGGCGTTGCCAGGAGTCGAATCAGTCGGGGCGATCAACGATTCGCCGCTGACGAAATTCACTTTCCTCGGCTACCTGCGGGTAGAAGGGCGTCAGAGCGTCGCTAACAACAATGAGCCTGGGACGCCGATCGGGCAGGTCACGCCGGATTATTTCCGCGCCATGGGCATCCCGCTGCGAGCGGGGCGCTATTTTACCGAGAATGACAATGCTGATTCGCCAAGAGTGTTGCTATTGAACGAAGCTCTGGCGCGCAAACTCTTCCCCGGCGAAGACGCGGTCGGCAAGCGCGTCAATCTATTTAACAGTAATAGCGATTACTCTACCGTGATCGGCGTGGTCGGCGACGTGCGCCACAAGGGGTTGGATCAGGCGGCCCCCCCGGAAGTCTATGTTCCTTATCTGCAAAACGCCGCCGGCTGGATGACGCTGACTCTCCATACGCGGGTTGATCCGCTCAGCCTGGCCAACGCCATGCGCAAACAGACGCTGGCTGTCGATCCCAATCTACCGCTTTACGAAGTGATGACGATGGAACAGCGCCTGTCGGATTCGTTCTCCTCGCGTCGCTTCAATCTGCTGCTGCTCGGCTCGTTCGCGCTGACGGCTCTCGCGCTCGCCGCCGTCGGAGTTTACGGCGTGATCTCCTACGCCGTCGCACAGCGCAGGCATGAAATCGGCGTTCGGATGGCGCTCGGCGCGCAAACGGCGGATGTGCTGCGCCTGTTCGTCAGGCAGGGAATGTCGCTGGTCGCCGCCGGCGCGTTGATCGGGCTGTCAGGGGCGCTGGCTTTGACACGAGTCATGGAGAGTTTGCTCTTCGGCGTGAGCGCGTCCGATCCGCTGACATTCGCGGGCGTGGCGTTGTTGATGGCGATCGTCGCTCTCGCGGCCTGTTATTTGCCGGCGCGGCGGGCGACTAAAGTCGACCTGATGGCCGCGTTGCGCCACGAATAAATGGCTGTCAGGAAATCAACGCTTCAGGATGGTTCTTCGCAATGTTCAGCAATTTGAGCGCGGCGTCGCTCGGCGTTCGCAACCCCTGCTCCCAGGCCTGCAAGGTTTTGACACTGACGTTGAGCAATCGCGCGAAGATCGCCTGCGAGCAGTGGAGCTAATGCCTGATTTGAACCGAACAACCCGCTTCCGATTCTGGCTCTGGCTGATCCGAGTCATCGGCGTGATCGTGCCGCGCCGCTTGCGCGCCGATTGGCGGCAGGAGTGGGAAGCCGAATTACGGTATCGCGAAACCCTGCTCTCCCGATGGGATAACCTCGGGCGGCGCGCAAAACTCGCTTTGCTGTGGCACAGCGCGGGCGCGTTCGCCGACGCGCTGTGGCTGCAGCCAAAAAGAATGGAGGACGAGATGTTTCAAGACCTGCGTTTTGGTTTCCGGATGTTGCTGAAGAAGCCCGGTTTCACATTGATCGCCGTGATGACGCTCGCATTAGGCATAGGGGCGAACACGGCGATTTTCAGCGTCGTCAACGCCGTGTTGCTGCGCTCGATGCCTTATCAAAAGGCTGACGAATTGGTGGCGATCTATTCCACGAATACGCGGGAGGAGGGCGAAGGGCCAATTTCACCCGTCACTTACCTGAATCTGAAGAATCAAAACAGCGTGTTCTCGGAGATGGTGGCAGTCGACGTCAGAGGCTGGGCCGCGAATCTAACGGGCGACGGGGAGCCGGAGAGGCTGCAAGGATTTAAGGTCTCGGCCAATCTCTTTCATATGCTCGGCGTAGCTCCGGCGCAAGGCCGGGCTTTCGTTGCTGAAGAGGATCGCCCCGGCAATAACCGAGTCGTCATTCTCAGTCACGACATATGGCAGCGACTCTTCGGCGGCGAGGCTGATCTGATCGGCCGCGAGATCGATTTGAATGGCGCCGCTTACAAGGTTATCGGCGTGATGCCCGCCGATTTTCGCTTCTATGCCAAAACCGATGTCTGGACGCCGCTGGCTTTTACGCCCAAGGACGAAAAATTCGAGCCCAAATGTCTGTATGTCGCCGCGCGGCGCAAGTCCGGCGTTTCGACTGAGCGGGCGCGCACTGAGGTTGACAGTCTTTATCTGCGTCAACTCAACAATCCCAAGTCGGATTCGCGCGTCAATCTGAAACCGCTCCAGGCGAGTCTGGCGCAGAATGTGAAGCCGATGCTGTGGACGCTGTTCGCCGCATCCGGATTCGTCTTGTTAATCGCCTGCGCCAACGTCGCTAATCTGTTATTGGCCCACGCCTCAGTCCGCCACAGAGAGTTGGCGATTCGCACTGCTTTGGGCGCAGTGCGATTGCGGGTTGTGCGCCAATTGCTGGTCGAAAGCGCGATGCTGGCCGTGTTGGGCGGCGCGTGTGGGTTGCTGTTGGCGCATTGGGGTATTCAGTTTTTGGCCGGCGGATTACCGAAATATCTGGCGCTAACCAACTCTCGCGTCGCGACGCTGAAACTGGACGCTCAGGCGCTCGGGTTCACGTTTGCGCTCACGTTTTTGACGACGGCCATCTTCGGATTGCTTCCCGCGCTTCAATCATCGAAGGTAAGCCTCAACGAGACCTTGAAAGAAGGCGGTCGCGGCGAAACTCAAGGACGCGTGCAGAAGCGATTACGATCGCTGTTGGTCGTATCTGAAATCGCGCTGGCGATGATTTTGCTGGTCGGCGCGGGGGTGATGCTGAAAAGCTTTTGGCGACTGAGTCACGTCGATCCAGGTTTTTCTCCGGCAGGCGCGCTGACCGCGCAGATCGATCCGACATACAAGGAATTTGATGAAGTCGTCGGATTTTACCGGCAATTGCTCGAACGTGTCAGCGCGATACCCGGCGTAGAGCGCGTAGGCATTATCAACAGCCTCGGTTCGTCGTGGGATTTCACGATCGAGGAGCATCCATCCACCCCGATAGAACAACGGTCCATCGCCTTACACAACCAGGTGAGTGAGAATTATTTTCGCGCCCTGGAAATTCCATTGCGCGCCGGGCGCTTTTTCAATGATCACGATGTCAAAGGCGCGCCGCTGGTCGCCATCATTGACGAAACACTGGCGCGCCGCCATTTTCCAAACGAAAACCCGATTGGCAAACATGTGTACTTTCTGAACGCCTCGCGTGAGATCGTCGGCGTCATCGGCGCTACAAAATTCTACAGCTTGAGCAGGGAAGTTTCCCCGCATATTTACCTGCCTTATCAGCAGGATAATTGGTGGTCAATGACGCTGGTCGTCCGCGCGCAATCCGGCGATCCGATGAATCTGATTCCGGCTATCCGCCATGAACTCGCGGCGATCAACCCGGACCTGCCCCTTCATTCAATCAAACTGCTCGAAGATTCAGTGACTGAGTGGAGCGCTTCGGAACGCTTTTCCACTTACCTGCTGGCGATTTTTGCGGCGCTCTCAGCCTTGCTGGCGGCCATCGGCATTTACGGCGTGATGTCATACGCCACGACGCAGCGCATACACGAAATCGGCGTTCGGATGGCGCTCGGCGCGCAGCCGCGCGACGCGCTGAAACTGGTATTGAAGCAAGGAATGCTGCTCGCGCTGGCCGGCGTGGCGCTCGGATTGATCACTTCATATTGGCTGACGCAATTAATGACGAAGATGCTGTTCGAGGTAAGCCCTACTGATCCGGCGACGTTTATCGCGATTGCGTTTCTTCTGACAGGCGTGGCGCTACTCGCCTGCCTGATTCCCGCGCGGCGGGCGACGAAGGTTGATCCGCTGGTCGCATTGAGACACGACTGAAGGGGTTTTCGCGAGGCGCGCTACCACGGCAAATAGCTTTGTAATTGCCTGCTGACGAGCTGTTGATCCGCCGCCGACAACCGTCCGATTTTTTTGACGATCAGCCGATTGTCGAGAGTGAAAACTTTGAGCCTTACCAGGCACGGCGCGTTCAAGCCCGCTGCTTTCAAGTCCGCCACCGCGACGTCTCCCGGCCACGGATGATGCCCGGTGGTCGTGATCATCGCCAACACGGAATATCCGCGATGATTGAAAGCGCGGTTGCTCAAAACCAGCGCCG
>DASUFM010000268.1:0-4799 GCA_036274535.1 Blastocatellia bacterium | reverse complement strand
ATACCGGCGGCGGGACGACCGAATTGAATCTGGACCTGCTTTTCGATGTTTCGGTTTCAGGTTCGACGATCACTACTGAGGATGTGCGCGACTTGACAGCGCCGTTATGGGCCCTGGCTGAAAACCTTCCCGTTGAAGACGGATACGGCGGGCCGCCGCTGGCGCGTTTCATCTGGGGCAAGAGTTGGAATATTCCCGGAGTTGTCGCGGAGGTCGCTGAAAGGCTCGAATGGTTTACGCCGGAGGGCATCCCCCGCCGATCGTGGTTGCGGATGCGCATGTTGCGAGTCGCTGAGCCGCAGCCGCAGCCGCAAACGGCGCGACATTCGAATCAGATAATCGCGCCGGCGCCGGCGGCTTCGATTGGAGGGGCCCCCGCCGGATCAAGCCCCGCCGCCGGCAGTGGCGCCGCGGCGGGTGGAGGGCGAGTCTATGAAGTAATCGGCGAATCGAGCGAAGGCGGGTCGAGCGAACCGCTTTACAACATAGCGGCGCGACAGGGCCGATCGCCTTCCTGGTGGAAAGTGATAGCAGAACAAAACGGCATTGACGACCCGTTGCGAATCGCGCCGGGAACGCAATTGCAGGTTCCATGAAACGATGAAAAGCGTTTTGGGAATTTCCTGGGGAGAAACGAATGAGGCAGATCACAAACCTTCCTCGGGTTAACGTCGAGATCGAGAGCAGACCGATCACTAAAATCGAGTCGCAGGCGCTCGGAGAGGTTCAGGTGCGGCAGCGTCTATCGGCGCCTGCGCAATGCGAACTGGTCTTTTTCGATCCTCCGGAGCATTTCGACAGCGCGTCCGCGATGACGCCGGGAGCGCCATTACGCGTAATCGCGAATGATCAGGAACTGTTCACTGGCCAGATAACGGCGGTCGAATATGTCCATGGGCCGGAAGCCGGACGTGAACTGCGAGTGCGCGCCTACGATCCGTTGCATAGATTGGGAAAGAGACAGCCTGTGCGAGCGCACGTGCAGTTCACGCTCGCCGGTCTCGCGCGTGAGATGGCCGGCGCCGTGGGACTGCGCGTCGAAGCCGGGACGGATAGTCCGGAATGGAAGCGCGTGATTCAACACAGGCAATCGGACCTGGAACTGCTCGTCGAAATCGCCGAGCGATGCGGATTGTACTTCGCCGCGCGCGGAACGGTCCTGCATATCTTTTCAATGGAAGGCTTCGGACATCCCGTTCCGCTCGCTCTGGGAGATTCGTTGTTTGAGGCCCGGATCGAAATCAACGGCGCCGGCGCCTGCCGAACGGTTTCGACTAAAGGCTGGGATCCATGGCATACCGAAGTTCGTTCAGGGCAGGCGGGGCGCGCTCGAATCGGGCGCCAGGTCAGAGCCGAAGCCGCGCCGAATAGCATGGGCGGCAACAGCGAGCGCACGCTGACGGATGTGGCCGCGCAGGACGATCGCCAGGCCGAAGCCTTCGCGCAAGCCGAACTCGATCTGCGCGCCGCACGCGAGGTCACGCTCTGGGGAGTCGCTGAAGGCGACTCCAGGCTTCGCCCCGGCGCAACAGTCAATGTTCAAGGCGTCGCCGCCTCGCTCGCCGGGCAGTACGTGTTGACCGCCGTCAATCACACGATTGATTCCCGGCGCGGCTTCATTTCGGAAATATCGACTGCGCCACCGGCCCCTCGCGGACATCCGAGAGCCGCTTTTGCCGGCGCGCTGTCCGCGCTCGGTGTCGTCACCAGGATCGACGATCCGGAGAAACTAGGACGAGTCAAGGTTTCATTGCCCGCCTTCGGCGACGTCGAGACCGATTGGATGGAAGTCCTGAGCGCGGCCGCGGGGAAAGGGAAGGGGCTGGTCATGATTCCCGACGTCGGCGACCGGGTGTTAATGCTTTGCGCCGGCGGCGATCCCGCGCAGGGCGTCGTGCTCGGCGGACTCTTCGGGCCCAAAGGGCTGCCCGAAGACGTGATCGACGGCGGCGACGTGCGGCGATTCACGATGCTCTCTCCCGGAGGCCAGCTCGTCCGGCTCGATGATTCGGATCGAAGCGTCCGCCTCGAAAACAGTGACGGCAGCTTCGTGGAGCTTCTGCCGAAAAAAGTCCGGCTCCACGCCGCAACCGACCTCGAAATAGAAGCCCCCGGCAATGCGATTGTTATTCGCGGCGCCAAAGTCGATTTTCAAACCGGCTGATCGATTGAGCCAAAACCTCGGCATTTTCCGTTTGAGTAAATGAGGCTGACTGTATGACGCGCCCCCAGCGAATAAGGCGCTTTGCGGACGCGCGCGAAATTTCAGGGAAACCTGGCGAATGCTCGAATAACAAAACTATTAAACAATATAGCGGTTTTCAGATGAACGAAGACTCCGCTCCCTCACGGTCGCGGTACAGTACCGCGCGCGTAAGCAAGCGGCCTCTTCAATCAAGCGCAAACCGCTGTAAAAAACACAGCGCAAACTACGATTACAAACAGAAAGACTGGTTTGTGGATATTGCGAAGTACCTGGAAACAAAGGCGGCAGACTGGCTCAAAGACTAACAGACGGATCCGGGAATGAGCGACGCCATGAGGCGTAGGGAGTATCCATGTTTTTTCTGACCGAAGACGCGACGATCGTCTGCGATCACAGACTGGGCGTCGTGACGAACGCCCCGACGCAGAACCTGGTGACGATCGACCGGCGCCGCGCCCTGGTCGAGCCGGACCCGGTCGGCAAACCCATCAAGGGCTGCCCGAATTACGGCCCGACCGTCAAACCCTGCACGACGACACTGGCTGTCAAGGAGGGGTATTCCGATTTCATTCGCATAGACGGTAGATCCGTTTGTCTGGACCCGGTAACAGGGCTGACTGACGGCACGCCGCCCGGCATCGTCAATTACATCGTGGTTGAGCCAGGGCAGAAACTGGTATCGCAAGAGTAGATCAGTCAATGACAGGGTTTTTGCTGAGCTGAAAGGTGATTTCCCGAAAGTTACGGTAGGCGGATGGATAGAATCCGCCGCGGGGCCTATACGGCGTTCATAACCTGAAAACGTTAATTCCATTAGCCTTTAATTTTCAGCGCAAGGAGGAGAATTATGCCAGTAGTGACATGCAAGGAGAGAACAAAAGACGATCCCGACGCTCAAGACGTGGGATGGGCTTCGAACGCCACGGAAGATCAGCTTTATTACCCTTATGTTTCCAGTTGCGTAACAGTGACGCTCGTCTTCGAAAAAGGGTTACTTGGAGGACACGCGAGTCAGGTCACCCCGGATAATAAGCGGCAGCCGGATATAAACCTGACCGACGTCATCAATCGAATGATTGATGCGGCGCCTGATCAAAGCGAGCGGGGCGCTTTCCTGAAAATTTACTTTTACGGAACGACTGACGACGGCGGTTGGAAATTAAGTGAGGCGGAGAATCTCATTGCCGCGAAGTTCGGGCAGCCAGGCGGCAAGACGAAGTACTTCGGCCTTACTCCAGTTGACATAGTTTTCGACACGAAATCCAGCAAGCTATTCAGTGTAAGCCGCGACAAGGACGTGGCTAAAGGCGCGGCTCAAACGATTAAAGACAGTAAGGAATTCGATACGGATGCCTCGTACCTGTGAAGAGACGCCCTTCGCAATTTTCAGAACTATGAACATCGGACGTTACAGAGCATGGCGGTTTCTACATCCAGATCTGGACATGCAAGAGGATTGGGCTGGCCTCGGTTTTTCTCCCACCGGGGGGGTCGAGATGGTGGGAGATCGCGAATCGGTGAGGCAGGCCGTGTTGTTGCTGCTTTCGACGCGAACCGGCGAGCGGGTGATGCGGCCCGATTACGGATGCGACCTGCATAAACTGGTATTTTCGCCGAATGACGACACGACTGCCGGACTGGCGATGCATTACGTACGGCAGGCTCTGGAGCGATGGGAGCCTCGGATCGTGATCGAGCGTCTGGACGCCGGCCGCGACGAGGCTTACCCCGAGCGCTTGAACTTACTTCTGGAATACCGGCTGAATTCGTCGAAGACGCGAGACAGTTTAGCGTTTTCACTGAATCTGGATGGAGAATAAATGGCAATCGAAGCGCCCAATCTTGATGATCGTGATTTTCAGCAGCTTCTCGCGGAAGCCACCGGCGTGATCAGGAAGCACAGTCCGCAATGGACCGACCTGTCGCCGAGCGATCCCGGAATGATACTGCTGGAGGCCTTCGCCCACCTGACGGAGGTGATGATCTATCGCCTCAATCGACTGCCGCAGAAGGCTTATGTCGAGTTTCTGCGATTGATCGGCGTCAAGCTCTATCCGCCTTCGGCTGCGACTGTGTCTCTTCGCTTCAGCCTGAGCCGCTCGCAAAATGAACCGGTCGAGGTTCCGCGAGGCGTCCGAGTCACGATCGGACGGGTTTCCGGATCGAACGAAGCGCCGGTCTTTGTCACCACGCGCGCGGCCAGGATCGAGCCGGGCGAACAATCGGCCGAGGCTCCGGCCTGCCACTGCGAGTTGATCGAAGGCGAATTGATCGGTGTCGGCTCCGGGGCGCCGGGCCAGACATTCGCCGTCGCGCGGCCGCCGATCATCGCTCCTACGGGGGACGATCTGGATCTGATCGTCGGCGTCGAGGCTTTGCCGCAGGAACTCAATGAGCGTGTTCCCGCGGTCAAACACGGCGACAAAACTTTCCGCATATGGCGCGAGATCGGGAATCTCTCCGAGATAGGGCAGGACCGCTTCGTCTATATGTCTGATCGCGTGAACGGAGCCATTACTTTCATTCCCGCGCTGCGGACGCCGGACGGCGATGGCTTGAGCGCGCATCCGGCGCGGCTGGCCGAAGTCGCGAC
>DASUFM010000267.1:0-10080 GCA_036274535.1 Blastocatellia bacterium | reverse complement strand
CAGGGAATCCAGTCGTTATCCCTGCCGGTCAATTGGCGGCGCGAAGCGGGAGATGGGCGATGTATGGGTTCGGGATGGATAGATTAAAGTCCATCCCACACAGTGAATAAGACGGTCTGGCGCGGCAAGCGGTTACTCATTACACATCGAAGGCATCGAGCCCTGTGATGTGTTTTCCGATCGCCAGGGTATGGACTTCGTGAGTGCCTTCGTATGTGTAGACCGATTCGAGGTTGCACATGTGGCGCATGATCGGATAATCGGCGGTAATGCCGTTCGCGCCCAGGATGCCGCGCGCCGTCCGCGCGCATTCCAGCGCCATCGCCACATTATTCATCTTCGCCATCGATACATGAACGGGTTCGATCACGCCCGAATCTTTCATTCTGCCGAGTTGCAGGCAGAGCAGTTGCGCCTTTGTGATCTCGGTCAACATTTCGACCAGTTTCTTCTGCGTCAACTGGTATCCGGCGATTGGCCGCGTAAACTGAACGCGTTGTTTGGCGTAATCGAGCGCGCTCTTGTAGCACGAAACAGCCGCCCCGACCGCGCCCCAGGCGATGCCGTAGCGCGCCTGCGTCAGGCACATCAGCGGACTTTTCAATCCCCTGCTCTCCGGCAGGATGTTCGTTTCGGGAATCAAGCAGTCTTCGAAGACCAATTCCGACGTGACAGACGCGCGCAGTGAGAGCTTGTGTTTGACTTCCGGCGCTCTGAAGCCGGGCGTTCCCTTTTCGACGATGAAGCCTCGGATCGTGTCGTTGTCGTCCGTCCTGGCCCAGACGACGGCGATATCTGCGATCGTGCCGTTAGTGATCCAGGCCTTGCTGCCGTTGAGCAGCCAGCCGTCTTTCACACGATTGGCGCGAGTTCTCATGCTCGCGGGGTTCGACCCGGAATTCGGCTCAGTCAATCCGAAACAGCCGATGACCTCGCCGGCGGCCATCCGCGACAGGTATTGCTGTCGCTGCTCTTCGCTGCCGAAGGCGTAGATCGGGTACATGCAGAGCGAGCTTTGAACCGAGGCGAAGCTGCGGATGCCGGAATCTCCGGCCTCCAGTTCCTGCGTGATCAACCCATAAGTCACGTTGTTGACGCCCGCGCATCCGTATTTTTCCGGCAGGGTCGGCCCCAGGATGCCCAATTCGGCCATCTCCGGGATCAGTTCCGTCGGGAATCTGCCTTTTTCGTAACACTCAGCAATGATGGGGTTGACGCGCTCGTTGACGAAGGCGCGGACCGAATCGCGCGCCAGTTTCTCCTCGTCCGAGAGCAACAGGTCGAGTTTTAGAAAATCCACTTCAGCGGAACTCATGATTGCGTCCTTTCATCTTCGATTGCCATGCGCCGTTCTAAATCATCTAATTCTCAGACTCACTAAAATCTGGACAGTTCCATTCTTGCACGCATTGAAGCGATGATTCCACTTCGCCGGGCATTCATCTCAATTTCGCTTCAATTTCGCGCGCCAGTAAATCGCGCCGCCGATCAGAATGAATCCGAGCGCGCCGCCGATGACTTTCAACCGAAACAGCATAGTATTTTCCAGGTCCGGCGGGGGAATCGTTGCGACGATCATTGCGAATAAGGTGACGACCATTCCGCTCAGACCGACGAACCAGGCGCCGATTGTCCCTCCGGGCGCGAGCGCGACATCCGCGGCATTCTCGCCGCGCATGCGGCGCCTCAAAAAGACCAGGAATAAATAGACGTACGGGATGAAGTAGATAAGAATCTGAGTGTCGAGCAGGATCAGATAAACGTCTTCGACCTTCGTGCCCTTGCCTAGCACCGAAAGCAAGAGAAAGACCGTCGCAAGCACCGCCTGAACGAGGATCGCGACATAAGGCGTGCGCCAGCGCGGGTGCACCGCTCCGAAAGCTTTCGGGAAATATCGATCCAGGCCGATCACGAAAGCCACGCGAGCGGGCCCGATCAGCCAGGCCCCCACCCCGCCGACGTTGCCGACGGTATAGAGCGCCGCGCACAACGGGGCGATCCAAATAAGCGCCGGCGAGATGTTATCGGCCCCGGTCTTGATCGCCTGCAAGAACCCCGAAACTACGTTGACTTCCTTATTCGGCAGCCACCACAACACCGCCGCGGTTCCGAGAATATAGATGAGGGCGATCAACGGCGCGGATATGAAGACCGCCCGAGGCAGGTTGCGCCGCGGGCTCTCGATCTCATCGCCCATCGTCGAAGCCAGTTCGAGCCCTGCGAAGGCGAATGGAATTGAAGCCAGCAGGTTCCACGCGTTCAGATGGCCCTTATCCATCTTCAAATCCGGAGTCAGAGTGGTCGCGTTAAATTCATTGGCCGCGTGTCCGGTCATTGCGCCGTAAACGCCCAGGACAATCAGAATGAGCCCGGGAATGTACGTGCCGAGGCCCCCTGCGTTCTGCAACCATTTCCCCACCCCGACGCCGGCGATGTTGACGACCGTCGCTATCCACAACGCGCCCAGCGTCACCGGCAAAACGTAAATCCACTTATCGCTCAAACCGCTGTCGCCCTGGCCGAAGGCGTAGGTCGCAATCACCGCCGCGGACATCAACAGGTTCGGGTAATAAAGCACATTGTTGATCCAGTAACACCAGCCGCACAAGAACCCATGCCCTTCGCCGAATTCGTTTTTGGTCCAAAAATAGATTCCGCCCTCTTTCGGGAACCGTGACGACAGCTCGACCACCGCCAGTCCTTGCGGGACGAAGAAGAAGATGGCGGCGATCAGCCACATCAGCAAAGAGCCCGGCCCGAATTTTCCCGTCGTCCCGAGATGCCTGAGCCCCAGAATGGCCACCAGATTGAAAAGAACCAGATCACGCAGTTTGAGACCGCGGACGAGTTGCGAAGTGGATTGTTCGTTTTCCTTGACCATTTAATTATTTCTTCCAATTATCTTTTTCTGGCGCCGGCCGCGTATTTTGCCGCCATCTCCTTGTAAATCCGCGCGGCCAACCCGTCAGGATAAGTCTGGTAGGGTTGATAAAGATTCATGTGATCGCGGCCAGGCACAAGCTCGCACACGGCGTCGCTGCCCTTTTCCTTGAAGAAGCCGCAGAGCGTCTTCACCGCTTCTTCAAGTCGAAATGTGTCTGCGTCGCCGCAAATCAGATGGATCTTGCCTTTGAGCTTCGGCCCGAGCCGGGGCCAGTTCTTTTCCAGGATCAATCGGATGTCGTAATTCTGCCAATATTTCAGGACGTCCTGATTCAGTTCGCCGGATTCGCGGTTGAACATCTTCAACGGGCGGCCGTCCTGGCCACGCGGACTCCAGACCCATTCGAACGAGGCGAACTGGCCGCCGTATTCGCCAGTCACTTCTTCCTGCCGGGCGAATTCTTCGATGCTGACGATGAATTTGCCGCCGATCCGCACCAGTTGTTTCGGCGATGCGTCGCGTTCGCGGTAGGCGTTGTCTGTCGAACCTGGCGTCGCGTCAATGCCCGTGAAACTGCGCAGGTCGACGGGGTCGGGCGCGCTCGACCACGTTCCGCCGAAGAAATCGGGATAGGTTATCTGCAACCAGAGCGTGCTCCATCCTCCAGACGAATGGCCGGTCAGGAAACGCGCGTAAGGTTTACCCGCCAGGCGGAATTGCTTTTCCAGATACGGAATAAACTCTTCGGTCAACGCCTTTCCCCAGGGGCCGTTGTTGACCGAATCGGCGAACTCATGATGGCCGGTCGGGAATGAGCCGTCGAGATAGATGTGAATCATCTCAGCGGTTTTGCCATCGCCCATATCTTTGACGAGTTGGGTTCCTTGTCTCCATGCCGCGGTGTGATCGCCGCCGAAACCGTGAACGTGATAGACGCCGGCGTAAGCCTTCTTCGAGTTCTTGCCGTAACTCTGCGGCAGAACGACTCCGGCCCGCATCTCGATTGCGCGCCCCCAGAATTTGCTCAGCATCGGGCTCTGAAATTCGACGAGCTTGACGTTTTCGGTAACTTCAGTATTGGGGGGCTTGAAGCGAGCGGGAGTCGATCGGGTCAGCCTTAATTCAATTGGTTTGGCGTTTGCCGGGTCCAGGTTTTCGACTTTGGCGACGACACTCGTCAGATCGCCTTCGTCCTCGCCGTGGTAGGCGTAAGTGTGATTCGGATCCAGCAGCGCCATCACCTGATACGTTCCGGGCCTCGCCTGAGAGAACGGCTTTGGGAACGCCTTCAGATCTGGATCGAGTTCGATTGTGGCGCCAGGGGCTAAATACTCGACTTCCTTTGCCGCCATCCATGTCGAGCCGGGTATGAAGCCGGCCTCGATCGTCTCCATCTCCTTCGGCGCGCTGGTCATCAGGACGAACAGGCGGCCTGACGCGGCTTTCGGCGCGATCTCTTTAGAGAGAGTGACGCGGAACCGCAGCGGCGATTTAGATTCTTGATTTTGTGTCGCGCCGGACGATGATGAGAATGATGAAAAAAGGAGAAGCGCGCTGAGCGTGGAGAAGACAAAACCTGGGCGGATAAGCATTAAGCGGATTCCTTTCGATTATTTTGGCGTCGTGACGACGTTGAAGTTGAATCGCGCCTATTCTTACCTAAATCGGGGAAAAGCGATATGGCTGGGTTTATGGAAAACGATTAACACAAAGGGTCAAAGGATCAAGGGAAGAACCGCGAAGGGGACAGCGCGGCGACTGACGATTCCCTTTGATCCTTTGATCCCTTGCGTTGATATCACTTTCGGCTGCGCGACGTCACGATCTCGCGCGCGGCCGCCCACTGCGCGATGTCCTGCCGATTGATCGCGGCGGCCATCAGTTCCGGAAACAGATCCGGAGTGCAGGCGAAGGAAGGTATGCCGAAGCCGGCGAAGGCGGCGGCGACGCCGTGATCATAGCTCGGCGCGCCGTCGTCATTGAGCGCGAGCAGGGCTATGACCTGGATTCCGGAACCGACCATAGTCGCGGCGCGTTTGAGCATCTCCTGCCGATTGCCTCCTTCGTACAGGTCGCTGATCAAAACCAGAATCGTGTCATGCGGCTGCCGGACCAGTCCCTGGCAATATCCGAGCGCGCGGTTGATGTCGGTTCCGCCGCCCAATTGCGCGCCGAAGAGCAATTCGACCGGATCGGAAAGCTCCGCCGTCAAATCCACAACCTCGGTGTCGAAGACGATCATCTGAGTTCGCACTGCCGGCAATGAAGCGAGCACAGCGCCGAAGATACTGGAATAGACCACCGATGTTCCCATCGAGCCGCTCTGATCGACGCACAGGATGATGTCGCGCAGCGACGAACGCTTGCGGCCGTAGCCGATGCGCGTTTCGGGAACGATCGTATTGTAGTCGGACTGATAGTGTTTAAGGTTGGCGCGAATAGTGCGCGGCCAATCGATCTCATTGTGATGCGGGCGGCGGTTGCGCGTGGCGCGGTTCAAGCTGCCCATAACCGCCTGTCGCAACGGATCGGCCAGCCTGCGCTGCAATTCTTCTACGACTTTGCGAACGACCAGGCGCGCGGTCTCTTTGGTCTTCGCCGGTATCACGTTGCGGAGCGACATCAAGTCGGCGACCAGATGGACGTCAGGCTGAACAGCCTCTAGCATCTCGGGTTCGAGCAGCATCCGGCGCAGGTTCAAACGTTCAAGCGCGTCCTGCTGCATCACTCGCACGACCGACGA
Organism: Blastocatellia bacterium; assembly: GCA_036274535.1. Taxonomy (GTDB): domain Bacteria; phylum Acidobacteriota; class Blastocatellia; order RBC074; family RBC074; genus JAJVID01. Next base: position 4,453 of record DASUFM010000267.1, on the reverse strand, counting down.
CGGGAAATATTCGCGGATGTCGCCGAGCCAGCGCGCCACGTTCGGGGCGGAGCCTTCCAAACCGCCCCTGCGCTTGGAATCTCCCATACCGCCCTTGTCGTAGAGCATGGTGAGCGCCCGATCCATCCCCAAATCGATGCCGCTCAGCTTGCAGCCAATGCCGTCGTTTTCATCGCCGCCCAAAATCAATCGCCAGCGGCGCAGGCGTTCGTCTTCGATTGTCATCTTGTATCTCCACATTCAAAAAAAGGATTCAGACGGCTTTCATGCCCAACAGTCTGGCAATCAGCGGCAACACAGCTTCGGCGCTCGCCGAATCGAAATCTTCGGGGCGGGGTTGTTCGCCGATTGCCGCGCGGCTCACGCTCGCCGTTCCGCGCTTAGCCTTCTCGCCCAGTTGACGGCGTTCAGGCGAAGTGAACGTCGAAAAGGCGCGGCGCAGCAACGGCGCCAACGCCGTAAATCCGTCGCCGGGAAACGACGTCAGCCATTCATCCAGCGTCCGCCATAAATTCTCGTCGTGCAATAACAATAACCCGCTGCTTTTCAGAAAGCCTTCGATCCAGAAAGCCGCCTGCGCCGGATCGTTCGCGGTCGAAAGCGCGAGGCTCAAACGCCGCGCCGACTCGTCCGCCGCAAACGCCCCGGAGTCTACAAGCAGCCTGCAACATCTCCCCGCGACCAATCCGTGCAAACCGTGTTGATCGGCCAGTCGGGTCATCGCGATGCGCCACGCCGTCAGATGCTCTTCGTTCTGCGACAATCCAATTGCGGCGTTGACGCTGATGATATGGGCGAACATCTCCCCCGCGGCTTCGTCGTTGAGCGAAGCGCACGCGCCCGACAACCCGATGCAGATACGCGCGACCAATCCGGCGACCGCTTCGCCCACCATCCCCACGTCGGTTCCGCGCACGTTGCCGTAGCGCTGAACGTCGACGAGCGGTGGCAGCGCTTTCATCAAATGCGCGACATCGCTCGCGACGGCGGCTTCGGCCTGCAGACGCGCCATCACGTGGCTGACCGCGCCGGGCAGGTCGGCGAGCATGGCCTTGTCGAGCAAACCGGTCAACGCCGGTAAATCCTTCGCGCGATCCGCCGCGTTGCGCGCGAAGGCGGTCGCGGCCTCATTGATCGTATTCCCCCAGACGCCCGCTTCGATCAACGCGACGATGAATTCCGGCTCCCAGCGCAATCGCCAGATTTCGTGAAACGTGCCCTTGCCGCCGGATTGTTGCGTCTCGCCCCAGTTAACGCCGAGTAACAACAGGCGATGTAATAACCGGCTGCGGTCCAGATCGTTCGGCTTACGTAAATCGAGATCGAGCGAGCGCTCCAGCGCCTCGGCGGGCAATCGTAGCCGCTTCTGCTCGCGCGCCAAATCCTGCGGCAGCGGCGCGAGCGGCGTCTCTTCGGGCACAGCCCCAAGCGTCTCGCCGACGATCAGTTTCTCGTGAATCAACTGTAGCGGCAGATCGTCGCCGAAACAGAAGACCGATTGAGTCGCCTCGTTCAATTCGGGCAGTCCGGGCAACGGGCGGTCGCGTAAAGCCGCCAGCGTCTCGGCCAACCGCACGGCCTCGATCACGTGAGCGGATGAGACGTCCATGTCTTCTTCGCGCATCAACCGCGCCACGCGCGCCATCCATCTGATCGGCACGCCGTCGCGCGCCGTCCACAAATGGTGATACCAGCCCGGCGATTCGACGCCCGCGCCGTAGCCGCTACGATTAGACAAGCGTCCGTATGTCCACGGAGTCCACGTCGCCTGCGTCTTTACCTTCGGCAACCCCTTCAACAACTCCGCGTCGTCCTTCTCCGACGGCGTGTTCCCTGGGTCAACTGTGAGCGCGGGCGCATGCCAGGCGCCGCATACGACCGCGATCCGCTTGAACCCTTCCTGCTGGGCGGCTCGAATCGTCTGCCTCATCCAAGCCTCACGTTGGGCCTCACGTTGGGCCTCACGTTGGGCTTCTCGTTGGGCTTCTTGTTGCGCCGAATGATCAGCAGGGAGAGCCGATTCGCGCAGCGCCGCCATCGCTTCACTGATCGCCGCGAAGAGGTCGGCGCCGTCACGCCGATGCTCGATCATATGCTCCCACCAGCGTTCGCCGTCGCTGTAACCCGCGGCTGCGGCCAATTGGCCTATCGGGTCGTCAAGGATTCGATATCTGAGATCTGACTCCTCAGATTCGGAAGCTGAATTCTGAGAACCCTGAACTTCAGGATCTGAGCCCTGAGATTTGGAATCTGAATCTTGAGGCTCGACGTCGGGCGCCGCCAACTGGTGCCATTGCGGCAAATCCATAAACCGCACGGCGATCTTGCGCGCCAACCCATAACCGAGCGCCTGCCATTCCGGAGAGAAGATGGCGAAAGGATAAAAGACCGCTCGATGCGGTTGATCAGGTGGGTAGATCAACAGCGCGACTGGCGGCTTCATCCGCTTATGAGCGAGCAGCGGCAATACTTCAGCGGCGTCTGGCGGGCCTTCGACAAGAAGGCAGTCAGGCCGCAATGTTTCTAACGCCTGGCGCAAGCTGCGCGCTGAACCGGGGCCGTGATGTCTGATACCGAAAATGTTTAAAGACATAATAGAAAAATATGCACAATAACGCCCTCCAACACCGGGCCAACATCAGAAGGGATACAAGATAGACGATGAACGGCGCAGCCTTTATGACGCGCCGTTCAGAACGGTATCGGGGTCCGTTTCCGTTCTCAGGAAACTTCACGACACGCGCGGTACAAATCTTTCCACCCGTCGCGCTCTTTCACCACTGTTTCCAGATATTCCAACCACACCACGCGATCCTGCACCGGGTCTTTGACCACCGCGCCTACCAATCCCGACGCGACGTCGTTCGAGCGCATTTGCCCGTCGCCGAAATGAGCGGCGAGCGCGAGGCCGCTGTTGACGACCGAGATCGCTTCGGCTGTGCTCAGCGTGCCGCTCGGAGATTTGAGTTTCGTCTTGCCGTCCTGCGTCTTGCCGTCGCGCAGTTCGCGGAAGACAGTCACGATGCGGCGAATCTCGCTGAGCGCGGGCGGTTCGGCCGGCAATTCCAGCGCGCGTCCCAGAGATTCGACGCGCCGTTTGACGATCTCGACCTCTTCGTCGGCGGTTTCGGGCACGGGCAGAATCACCGTGTTGAACCTGCGTTTGAGCGCGGATGACAGCTCGTTAACGCCGCGGTCGCGGTTGTTGGCCGTGGCGATCACGTTGAAGCCTTTGGTCGCCTGGACCTCTTCGTTGAGTTCGGGGATGGGCAGAGTCTTTTCGGAGAGGATGGTGATCAGCGTGTCCTGAACCTCCGAAGGGATACGCGTCAGTTCTTCGACGCGGGCCATCTTGCCGATCTGCATCGCGCGCATCAACGGGCTCGGCGTGATGGCTTCGCGCGAGGGACCTTTGGCCAGCAGGATGGCGTAATTCCAGCCGTAGCGGATGGCCTCTTCGGCCGTGCCCGCCGTGCCCTGCACGAGTAGCGTCGAATCACCCGAAACCGCCGCGGCCAGGTGCTCGCTCAACCAGCTCTTGGCCGTGCCCGGCACGCCTAGCAGCAGCAATGCGCGGTCAGTCGCCAACGTCGCAATCGCGATCTCGACCAGCCGCCGCTGGCCGATATATTTCGGCGTAACTTCAAAACCGTTGTCGAGTTTGCCGCCGAGGATGTAGATGGCCACCGCCCACGGCGAGAGACGCCAATTGGGCGGGCGCTGTCGCTCGTCGACCTTGGCGAGTTCGTTCAGTTCTTCGGCGAACTGTTGTTCGGCATGTTCGCGCAACAGCGTCGATTCGGTTTTCTTATCGGACTTTTTCATTTTGATTTCCTTGAAAATTCGGGGCGGCTTTTAGTCACTCGGTGAGCGGGGTAGACTAAAATCTGCCCCACATTTTCATTGCTTCAAAATTCCTTGAGCATTTCGTGGCGGAATTGAATGAAATTCAGGAATGGTTCCAGCTCGGTTTGGAGTTCAGTCAGCGACGTTGTCGCTTCGGTCAATCGTATTACGGCTTCAGGAATCAGCGCCGGGTTGAGATGGCTGGGGATCTTATAGCCTAAGATGAATGTCATATGATGGTAGTACTTCGGTTGTTTCCTTGCGCTATGGACCAGACTATCAATAACAACGCGGGTCAATGCTTCGCTCCACTGTCCCTGGCAACACGAAATGCAAGTGTACGCCGGTTTGTGGCTTGTATTCAGATCAGGGTCGGCTTTCAACAACTTGATGATGAAAGCCTCCTGTCGCGCTTGCGGCAGAATTTGAAACAAGGATTGCATCGTCGATTGCGTCGTCTCCTTGCTGGCAGTCTCGTCGAGAAGCGCGCTGGCCCATTCAAGATCCTGGCAAGACAACGTCGCCTGCGACCATCCGTCGAGCAAGAATTTCTCCCATTTGCTATGTTTGGCCGCTTCAATCAATTCACTGATCGTCCAGCCAGATT
>DASUFM010000266.1:0-2342 GCA_036274535.1 Blastocatellia bacterium | reverse complement strand
GGGGCGGGGAAAACCCGCCCCTACACAATCCGGGGAACGCGTTCATTTGAAATTTTCCGCGCTCATTCTTTTTTTCTTTGATCGCGGCCGGAGTGGAATCAAAATTGAGGGTATGGAGGAAAGCTTATGCGGCTTGATATTGGGCTGGAAATGATTGAAGCGCATCTCGCCAGTGAAGCTTTGGGCTTCGGCGCGGGGGTGGCGCTCTCAGTGTTGCTGCTCGGCTTGTTGAGGCGAGGCGCAGGCAAACAGCCCGACGCTCGCGCCGGATACTATCAGGCCACAGCCGCGCTGATGTGGAATCTGGGCGGCCTGCTCATCGCTTCGCTCACCCTTTTCGGCGCGAAAAATCATCGATTGCCGCTTCTAACGGCGTTAGTCCTGCATATCAGCGGCGCGGCGTTTTTTCCGCCCGCCTTTCTGGCGCTCCGGCTCAAACCGTCGGATCCGCAATCAATCCGCGCGAAATCATGGCGACTCCTGCGCCGAATATCGTTCGTCAGCGCCGTCATTTTGACGACCCACTTCATTGCGACAATGTCGCTGCCGAACATTCCGCCGAACATCAATGTGTTTGACAAGAGTCAAACGAGCAATCTGGTGGCCTGGCATGTGGCGATCGTAATCGGCGTCGGCGCGCTGCTCCTGCTTCCTGGCCGGTTGAATGATTTCGTGTCGGGGTTCTATGCAGGCGCCACGGTGATCGGAGCTTCGGCGCCCGCCGTAATGACATTGATCGTTGACCCGACCTCTTTATCTCCGCCCCTATGGCTTGCTTACTGCATCGTCATGCACCAATTGCCGCTGCTGATCCTGCTGGGCGCGATTGTTTTCTTTGCCGATTTCCGATTCTCGAACGTCTACGTCAAAAGCAGTTTGCAGCTTCTGATCGGATTGCTGCTGGCGCTCGGCTATTGTCTGCTGATCATAGGGCCGCTGCCGAGGATGGCCGATAGAATAACGGCCTATCCGGTGGGAAGCCTGGTCAGTTTCTCGACGGCGCTGCTGGTATTGTTTCTGTGGATTTTCGTTCGGCTCAATCCGATCATGAGTCGATTGGTCGATCGCTGGCTCTTCCGCGAGCCTGATTACGCCGCCGCCACACGGCGCGTCTGGGAAGAGATCGGCCGCCAGGACGGCGTCGAACATAATTCCATCGAAGAACAGGAGAGAATTTTTCAGACGGTCGCGCGATTTGTCCGCGAAACGCTGGAATTGGAAGACGTCCGCGTGATTCCCATCTCGGCCGTCGAAGTCGATCATCTCGCGGCGACTCTCAACAGCGGCGAAGTTTGTGAATTGAGTTACGACGATCCGGCGCGATGGAAGCTGGACGACTGTGGCGAGATGCTGGTGACTGGCGTGACGATCGGCGGGCGTTCCGCCACGGTGAAACGCAGGCTGTGCGGAGGAACCGAATTTCTCGCCCCAGTGCGGGTGAAAGGAAAACCGACCCACCTGCTCGCCATTACTCCGGGAGCGCGCCGGCGCCATCTTCTCGACAGCGAAATCGGATTCATACGCGCCGTAGCCGGGCAGGTCAGCAGCAGGCTCGAAGCTCTGCAATTCGAGCAGGAGAAGGCCGATCGGCAAAACAGGGAAGAGCGATTGCGACGCCAGATCACCGAGGCCGAGTTGCGGGCGCTGCGGGCCCAGATCAACCCGCATTTTCTCTTCAACTCACTCAACACGATCGCCGACCTGATTGTGACCGACCAGGCCAGAGCCGAACGAATGACCGTCCATCTCGCCAAAGTGTTTCGTCATGTGCTGAACAACAGCGATCGCCAGATGATCACCGTAGGCGAAGAATTGGAATTTCTACGCGCGTATCTGGAGATTGAGGCGATGCGCTTCGATGATCGGTTAAGCGTGCGTTTCGACATTGACACGGCCGCCGCGAATGAGCCCGTCCCATCGTTGATCCTTCAGCCCCTGGTCGAAAACGCGCTCAAGCACGGGCTGGCGCGGAAGGTCGGACGCGGCTCCCTGCAAATCAGCGTCGAACGCGAAGATGGCTTTTTACGGCTGGCCGTCGAAGACGACGGTCCTGGTTTTTCGCCGTCTCCTTATCCTTCTGTCGCCCCGGCAATCGCTCTGGCAGGCGCTCTGGCAGGCGCCCAGGCGGGAGTTGAGGCGAATCAGGGCGCCAGGGAGCCGTCCCGGATGAGCAAGACGAACGGAAACGGCGTGGGACTGCGCAACGTCACCGAGCGGCTGACCACGATTTACTCCGGCCAGGCGCAGGTTCTTTTTGAACAAGGCGCCGGCGGCGGCAGCCGCGTCACGCTGTTGCTGCCTCGGTATGATTCGAATGCGGACTGGTAAGCTCGACTTTGTCC
>DASUFM010000265.1:0-7990 GCA_036274535.1 Blastocatellia bacterium | reverse complement strand
CGATCAGTTTGCAATTCGCCGCATAAGGTGGGCGGCCGAGAGCTTTCGGAACGAATGCGTCTCGCCGTCGATAAGGAAACTGTGGGGAAGAGTATGCGTCGGTAGGAGGAGTCACATCTCACCGGAAGTGGTCGCGGTTTTTGAAGAAGTCTGGCGAGCTCTTCAATGAAGCAAGCCGGATATCGCTACTCGTCGCATTCCGCCCATCTTTGGCGTGACGCGGCGCGACGCATCGCGGCGCAGGTGAAGACTTAATTGTCTGGATCGTGAAATCCCGGGCTGGAAACATCTCTCCAGGTAAGAACCTGATCTTGGTTATTGCCGCAGTGCCAGTTCTCAAATAAAGGAGTTACGGTCTATTCAGGTAAGAACTTAATTGTCCGTGAACAGCGATGTGATGGTGAAGGTGACGCAGCCCCAGATTTCAAAGTCCGCGCCTTCCGAGATTTCAATGGGCTCGTACTCGTCGTTGGCTGGATAGAGCCAGGGCCTGCCATTTATCATTCAAAACCGCTTCACGACGAAATCATCATTGAGCCGGGCGACCACGATGTGGCCGTCCCTCACCGTCTCGGCGCGATCGATCACGATCAGATCGCCGTCGTTTGAACTCCCGCAGTCTGAAGGCGCGCTCCGCCCCCATTATGAAGCTTTCAAGCAAGTATGGCATTGGCCGGGCGGGAGAAATATCTGCTGGGCGCTAACAACAACGAATCCTTGGAATTGAAATTGCGTCACGTCGAACGATCTGGTCTGCGCCGATACTATCAAGGCGTGAAAAGAGGAGGAGAATGGCTACTCATCAGGTCAGATTGAAAAGCCGTCAAGAGATTGCCGAGGGGACAATGGCCTTTCATTTTGAAAAGCCGCCCGGCTTTACCTTTAAAGCCGGTCAGGCTCTCGCGTGTACTCTGATCGATCCACCGGAAACGGACGATGAAGGGAGTATGCGAAACTTCTCGATTGCCAGCGCCCCCGTCGAACCGGATTTAATGATTGCGACGCGTATGCGCGATTCAGCGTTCAAGCGCGTCCTCAAAACCATGCCGCTCGGAACCGAAGTCCGCATCGTTGGGCCTTTTGGCTCTTTAACCCTGCGCGAGAACTCCGCCAAGCCAGCCGTTTTCCTGGCTGGCGGTATCGGCATTACGCCTTTCCGCAGCATGCTCCGGCAAGCGGCGGAACAGAAGTTGCCTCATCATTTGTTTCTCTTTTATTCCAACCGTCGTCCCGAAGACGCCGCATTCCTGGAAGAGCTGCAGGATTTGGAAAATGAGAACTCAAATTACAAATTCATTGGGACGATGACTAAGATGGCCGGGTCAAACCGGGTCTGGAGAGGCGAAACAGGTTTTATCAATCCGGAGATGCTGGCTAAATACATTGGCGATCTGGCGGCGCCGATCTATTACATTGCCGGGCCGCCGGCAATGGTCGCGGCCATGCGACAGACGCTGATCCTTGCAGGCGTCAACAGCGACGATGTCCGCGCCGAAGAATTCGCCGGTTACTAACTCACATAAACTTCAGAGAGGAGATTCAGCTATGTGTTACAACTGCGGATGCCAAATGCCCGACAACGACATGGGCGATCCAAAGAACATCACCAATAAAACTTTCGAGGAGGCCTCGAAAGCCGCCGGTCAGTCGCCGGAGGAGGCCAAAAAGAATACGCTGGAGCTTCTGCAAAAAACGCTCGGCGAGAAGCAAAAAGCGAAGGAGCAGAAAAAGTGAAAACCGCGGGCGGAATCGACTTTATCTTGCGCTTCATACCCGCGCTTCATGGTGAACCAAGATGATCAAGTTGAAACGGGCTTACGAAAAACCGGCCAAAGATGATGGCGAGCGGATACTGGTCGAACGGCTCTGGCCTCGTGGCATTACCAAGGCGAAGGCGAAGCTCGATCTGTGGTTGAAGGACGTCGCGCCGAGCACGGAACTGAGAAAATGGTTTGGGCATGACCCGGACAGATGGATCGAGTTCCGTCAGCGGTATCGAAAAGAGCTCAAGCAGAAAGCCGATCAGATCAAACTGCTCAGGCGCAAGGCCAGAGAGGGCACGATCACCCTGATCTACGCGGCGCGAGATGAAGCGCACAATGGCGCGCTGGTGTTGAAGCAGTTTCTGCAAAAAGGCTGACGGGCGCCCCGGCCATTGCAACCAATGAGGGTTTTGCGCTTGAGACCTGCCAGTTTTTCGCTCGAACCATCGCCGCCCTTTCGGCTCGATCTGACGGTCTGGGCTCTACGCCGCCGGCCGGACAACCAGGTGGATTATTGGGATGGGGCAACCTACCGGCGCGTGTTGGCGCTGAACGGGAAGGTTGTGGAAGTCGCGGTCGCGCAAACGGGCTTGCCTGATGCGCCGCGGCTTGAAGTGATGGTGACCGGCTCGCGGCTCGCGCCCGGCGTGAAATCGGCCGTGACGGCGGCCCTTAATCGGTTGCTGGGTCTGAAGGCGAACCTTTCGGGATTTTATCGCCTCGCGGCGGCTGATCGCAGGCTGCGGCTGCTGGCAAAGCGGTTTCGTGGGCTAAAACCACCACGTTTCCCCACCATGTTCGAGGCGCTGGCGAACGGCATCGCTTGTCAGCAAGTCACACTCACGCTGGGCATCCGGCTGCTCAGCCGCCTCGCTGAAACCCATGGCGCCGCCATTGAAGGAAGCTGTCTCCATGCCTTCCCTCAACCGTCCGATCTGGCCGGGTTGGAGCCGGAGAGGCTGAGAAGGTTGAAATTCAGCCGCCAGAAGGCCCGCGCCCTGATCGAACTCTCTGACGCCGTCGCTGAAAGAGAGTTGAACCTGGAAGGGCTGGCCCTTCTCGATGATGAAGCGGCCAAGGCGCGGATGCTTCAATTGTGGGGCGTGGGGCGATGGACTGCGGAGTACGCGTTGCTGCGCGGACTTGGGCGACTGCACGTCTTCCCCGGAGATGACGTCGGCGCGCGCAATAATCTGCAACGCTGGCTGCGTCTGAAGAAGCCATTGGATTATGAGGGCGCGCGCCATACGCTCATCCAATGGAGGCCCTATGCGGGGCTGATCTATTTTCATTTGCTGCTGGACCGCCTTGCCGAGGCGGGGGCGATCACGCCGGCGCAAGGTCATTCAACATAATCAAAAAATCGGCGAGCTGAGTTATACCTGGCCCGGTCAAGGATCGTGCTTTTAGTGAAGCAGGCGAGAGAGAGTACGGAACAGGCTGAATGACCCGAATAACCGGAGACTATTTTCCTCTGTGGATTCGTCTGACGCACTTCTTCAACTTCCTGTTCATCACGCTGCTCATCCGCACAGAATTATAACCGCCGTTCATCGTATGCCAGGGTCACTCCACAGGGCTCGGAGCCTTCCTCACGATCATCGCCGTCGCCGGCCTTATTACTAACTCCCCGCTCGCCTCATTTTGCTTTTGTTGAAACCTCCGTCCGGAGTCGGCTCAGGTAAAGCTCCGGCCCATGGGAGCGTCACCGTGAAAGCGGCTCCCTGTCCTTCTCCTCGACTTTCCGCTTGCACCGTCCCGCCGTGCGCTTCGACCAGGCTCCGGACAATGTTCAATCCGAGTCCTAATCCCTTGCTTGCCTCCTGGCCCTCTTGCCGATAGCGATCGAAGATATGGGGCAGGAATTCCGCCTTGATACCTTTGCCCGTGTCGCTGACCGTGATTCTGGCGCCCGATTCGGCGCGCGCGAGCCGGACATCCACAGACCCTCCTTGAGGCGTGAATTTCACCGCATTGGAGAGCAGGTTCCAGACCACCTGCTTCAAGCGGCAGCGATCGCCCAGGACTGGCCCGGCCGCAGGGTCGAGACTGGTCTGGATCTGAATGGCTTTTGCTTCAGCCGCCGGAGAGACGTCTTCAACCGCCGCTTCGATCACCGTCGCCAGGTCAATCTCGTGAAGGTCAAGCCGGAGATTGCCGGCGACTATACGCGAGATATCCAGCAAATCCTCTATGAGTTGCGCCTGCGACCTGGCATTACGCTCGATTACTTCGCCGGCATGCATGACTGTTGCTTCGTTCAACTTGCCATCGTGCAGCAGCCTGGCCCAGCCGAACATGGCGTTAAGCGGCGAACGCAACTCGTGCGAAACCATGGCGAGGAACTCATCCTTGGCGCGATTCGCCGCTTCGGCTTCGGCCCGCGCTGATTCCTCGCGGATACGCCGAGTCTGTTCCTCCTCCGCCTGCTTACGCTGAGTGATTTCGCGGCAGGCGTAGAGTACAGTCCCGTCTTTGATCGCCACGCGCTTAACGTTTACCAACACCACGTGGCGCGCGCCGACTTTGTCGGTAATCTCCCGCTCGATGTTGATGATCTCTCCCGCAGTCTCCAGTTCGTGAGGGTCGAACCAGCCTTTGCCGAGCAATCTACGGATATTGCCGAAAGCCTCTACCTCCGACTCTGAGTAACCGAAGATCACGTGGACGTTGGGGCAAACATAGGTAAAATCCCCTTTCCCATCCGTAAGGAAGATTGCGTCGGAGATGTTGCTAAGCGTGATCCGGTGCAGTTCTTCCGATTTCCGCAGCCTCTCCTCAAAGCGCTTACGCGCCGAGATGATCAGGCTGATCGGCCCCGCCACGACTCCGAACAAGATGATCCGCAACGTATCGGATAAGCCAGCCATGAGCGAGTAGACGGGAGGCAAAAAGAAATAACCGATTGCCAGAGCGGAAAGGGCCACGGACAGCAATCCTGCCCTTACCCCCCCGTACCAGGCGCTAATCATTACGGCGACTAGAAATAATAGGCTGGGTTGCAGCAAGGCTGATGTTCCGAGCGCCAAAGTCAATATTAGCGCCGATACCACCGCTACTATGGCCATCCCATAGCGGGACAGTGGAGATTGGAAAAATTTCGACATTGTTCACCACCTCCTCCCACAATATTTACGCTACCAAGAATATTGTGACCGATCAACACCGAGAACGAAGGGAGCGAGGAGGGGCTACGAAAAGCGCGCTCGTTTAATCGTCAGATATTGAGCGCAAGGTGTTGTATGTTGAACTGTCGGAATGAAGGACGCTTGTATCAGGAGTGATGATATGAAATTTCTCGCCTGGTACTGGAACGCCGATCAACTTAGCTGATTACAAAAACCTCAAAGCGGATCGCCGAAAATACCCCGTGAAACCAGGCAGAAATTGCAACCAGAAAGCACAAATGCAGAGCGCAGATCGAAGCCGCTGTTTCGCTCACGGCAAAGGATAGAAAAGTCGCGCGGTTGAATGCCTGAACGGCGCTCTGGTTTTGAAGCGGTTCCCTCAAGAGGGTTGACCGGCGCCGCCGCGAATAACCTCGACCGAACATGGCGCGTGCACGGCGACCCCTTGCGCCACAGAGCCGAGAAGAAACCGCTTGAATCCGCCCAGACCGCGTGAGCCGAGTACGATCAGATCGGCCCCCGATTGCGCAGCCCGGTCGAGAATTACTTCTCTGGCGTCGCCCAGGATGACCCCGATTTCGATTACAGGCCGAGCGACGTCACTCTTCTGGAGTCGGTCCACCGCCTTGGCGACGGCGGCTTGCGCCTTCTCGGTCTCGGCTTTTTCCAACTGCGAGTAATAGCTGTCGGGAAGGGACCAGGTCTCCTCCGTCGGCGTGAAGGGCAGTCTCACAGCCGAGATGACATTCACCACGCTGCCTTCGGGCCAGAACCGCCGGGCCACCTCATTTACCGCCGCGTCGCTATAAACGGAACCGTCGACGCCGACGATGACGCGGACGGGCGCTTCGGGCTCTTTGTCGCCTCCGCGCGCGACGCGAACCGAGCAGTTGGCATCAGTCACGACCCTCTGTGAAACGCTGCCGAGGAGCAGGCGTCCGAACGTTGAGCGCCCCTGAGAACCGACCACGAGCATATCAGCCTGCCAGTCATCGGCCTTCCTGATCAGTTCCCGGCTCGGCGACCCCGAACGAACCTCAGTCCGCACATCCCAGGAAGGAAAATAACTTAGCACACGCTGACTTGCGGCTTGCGCCAGCCCCTGCGCCTCTTCCAGAGCCTTCTCCGCCCGCGCGCCGAGCCAGTGTCCACCCGCGCGAGTCTGCTCGTCGAGTGGGGTTTGGACAGCTTCACTCCCGGCCGGGGCCAGCGCCATCCAGACATCAGCCACGGAGACGACAAGGGCCTCGGCCTCGCGCGGCAGCCCTGCTCGGCGCAGATCGTCAACTGCCGCATCCGCATGGCTCGACCCGTCATAGGCGATCAGAATCTTCATCTTCCGGTCCATCATCATTTTTCCTTCGTCAGTACCAGCGTAACGAGCATCGAGAAATTCTCGCCGCCATTGTTCACCAGGGCGAAATCGTTCGCCCCGTCGCCGAATATTACCTCACCAGCCCGCTGCCCAACTCTTCGGAAGATCTCGCGCTGGTGATTTTAACCTCGACCCCGCCTGTTTGAAACTAAGCCTTGCTGACATTGCTACATTTTGACCGCATCGTTCAGGGAACTTCAGGCAAGTTGTATCTCTACTGCTGCGACTGCCTGCTTGGGAATCACGACAACGACGCCTTCATTGACGATTTTGACCGGCAATGGCGCTGGCCTGACTTCATCGGGGTTCTGGAAGGTATTCCGGGCGCGCATATCGCCGTGCGTGAGTAAGGCGCCATGTCCCTCGCGGGCTTGCGCTCCGCCAGCGAATCGGATGCGCGCAGTGACCGGCGAATCTAATGATGGGTTGGTCAGCGTGACCGTCAATCGCTTCTCGCGGATCGAAGCGGAGCCCGCAAGCGCAGCCATTTTCGCCGCGCCTTCTTGTACCGGAACTGTCAACTCGTCGCCTCGAATCTGCATCGGAGCCAGCCGCGCGCCCATGTGCGGCCGGTACATCTCGAAGACGTAATAAGGCGGGGTGCGCGTGTACTTGTCTTCGATCGCCAGGAAGAGCGAATGAATGCAGTTGATCGTTTGCGCGACGTCGGCCATTTCGATTTTGTCAGCGTGCCGGTTGAAAATGTCGAAAGTGATGGCCGTGTGCAACGCGTCGCGCAGCGTGACGGGCTGGCTCAGAATGTAATCGGGTCTGATCTCTTCTCCGGGCTGATACCATACGCCCCATTCGTCAATCACCAATTTCGTGCGATGTTGTGGATCGTACTTACCCATCGCTTTCCAGTGCGCCTCGATCACGGCTTCGGTGCGCAGCCCTTCGAGCAGCACGGCGTACCAGTCAGAAGCTTTGAAATCCGCGACCCTCATCTTGTTGTTGCGGAAATCGGTGTAGAAATGGAGCGAGAAGCCATGAACCTGGCTGCGATGGCCACCCTGCATCGCCTCGAAGAATCCGTTCGTCCAGCCCAGATCCATATCGCGTGAGTGCCCGCGCGGGCCGGTCGCGACCAGGAACGGCTCGAGGTAAACCGGGAACTGTGTGACGAACTGGCGATACTGCGTGGCGTATTCTCCCGGCTTCATATCGCCGCCGCACCCCCAGGACTCGTTGCCGACGCCCCAATACTTCACGCGGAATGGCTCTTTGGCGCCATTGGCCGCGCGTTCGTCCGCCAGACTTTCAGTCCCCGCAGGGGCGTTACAATAAGAGACCCAATCGTGAAATTCCCTGGGCGTGCCCGAACCAACGTTGGCCGCAAGGTAAGGCTCCGCGCCGATCATGCGGCAGAGTCGCATGAACTCATGAACGCCGAATTGGTTGGTCTCCGTCGCATGCTTGCCGGGCGGCATCTGGAACTCCCAGAAATTGTAAGTCCGGGGACGTTTGGCCGCCGAGCCGATGCCGTCGCGCCAATGGTAGCCATCGGCGAAGCATCCGCCCGGCCAGCGGAGATTCGGAGCGCCGATTCGCTTCATGTCGTCAACGAACTGCTTGCGAATCCCGTCGTAGTTCGGGATCCGCGAATCGCGTCCGACCCAGACACCGTCATAGATCACGCCGCCGAGATGCTCGATGAAATGCCCGTACAGATGCGGGTTGATGACCGGGCCTGGTTTGTCCGGCGCTATTTCGATTTCGACATC
>DASUFM010000264.1:0-6118 GCA_036274535.1 Blastocatellia bacterium | reverse complement strand
ATATGATCGTCAAGGTCAAAGAGCCTGTGGGCCTGGAACACAAACGGATGCGCGAAGGGCAGATACTCTTCACCTACCTGCACCTGGCGCCGGACCGCAAGCTCACGCAGGCGATGCTCGAATCCGGGATCACCGGCGTGGCCTACGAAACGATCACCAACGACGAGGGCCATCTGCCGTTGCTGACGCCGATGTCGGAGGTCGCGGGGCGCATGGCCGTGCAGGTCGGCGCGCATTATCTGCAAAAGCCCGAAGGCGGGCGCGGAGTGTTGATGGGCGGCGTGCCGGGCGTGCTGCCCGCGAAAGTCGTGATCATCGGCGGGGGCGTCGTCGGCATCAACTCCATCAAGATGGCGATCGGACTCGGCGCCAACGTGACTGTTCTGGACAAAAACCTGGAGCGGCTGCGTTACCTGGACGACATCTTCGGCGCGAAGATCAAAACCCTGGTCTCCAACCCGTTCACGGTGAGAGAGGCGATCGAACACGCCGACCTGGTGATCGGCGCGGTGCTGATTCCGGGGGCGAGCGCGCCGATGCTGGTCACTCGCGAAATGCTCAAGAGCATGCACAAGGGCGCGGTGATCGTCGACGTCGCCGTCGATCAGGGCGGGTGCATCGAAACCACCAAGCCCACCACGCACAGCGATCCGACATTCTATATTGATGATGTGCTACATTATTGCGTGGCGAACATGCCCGGCGCGGTCCCGCGGACTTCGACCTTCGCGCTGACCAACGCCACCCTGCCTTTCGCGATAAAGCTCGCGAATAAGGGGTTCAAGGACGCGGTCGCGAAGGATAAACATCTGAAAGCGGGCGTGAACACCTACAAGGGACACATCACTTATGAGGCCGTGGCCGAATCGCAGGGATTGAAATATAAATCGATCGACGATTTGATCTGAACATCATCAATAAAGTTATTCGAACAGATTCGAGGAAAAAGACTTTTAGCCACGAATGAACACAAATACTCACGAATAGAAGCAAGAAATAGCGGCAAAATAACATACGAAACCGAAATAATATTCGCGCTCATTCGTGTTAATTCGTGGCTAAAAACTCTCCACAAAATCTTAATGGCAAAAGGAATAAAAATTATCGGCGTCGAGCCCGATTCGCTCGCCGCCGAACTGGAACTCGAAATCGGGGACCGCGTCTGGACAATCAACGGGCGCCGCGTGCGCGACGCGCTGGACTTCAAGTTTTTGACATCCGGGGAAGAAGACCTGGCGGTCGAGGTGGTCAAAGCCGGCGGCGAAGAATGGAGCATCACCGTCGAAAAGGACGAGAGCGAATCCTGGGGCATCGATTTCGAACCGATGACGCCGCGCCAGTGCGGCAACGACTGCGTTTTCTGCTTCATACAGCAAAACCCGGAAGGTTCGCGCCCGTCCTTGTGGGTGCGCGACGAGGACATACGCTTCTCGTTCATGTACGGCAATTATTCGACGTTGACGACGATCACCAAATCCGAGATCGAGCGGGTAATCGAGCAGCGGCTGTCGCCGCAATACGTCTCGGTTCACACGACGGACCCGGATTTGCGCGCGTATATGCTCGGAATTGACAGGAAGATTGACGTCATAGCGCAGATGAAAAACTTCATCGAGCATGGCATAGAAATCCACGCGCAGGTCGTGCTCTGCCCGACGATCAACGACGGCGAGCGTTTGAAAAAGACGATATACGACCTGGCCGGGCTGCATCCGGGAGTGGTTTCGACCGCGATCGTGCCGCTGGGAGTCACGGACAAACACAAATACCGCGACCGTTTGACGCCGGTGACCGACGAGTTCTGCCGTGAAATCATAGATCTGGTCGCCCCGATCCAGAACGACCTGAAACGAAAACTGGGGACCGTCTTTGCATTTCTCGGCGATGAGTTTTACATTCGCGCTGGCCGCAAAGTTCCCCCAAAATCACATTATAGAATCGTGCGCGGATTCGCGGCCGAGGACGACGAATATCCGCAGATCGAAGACGGCGTCGGAATGACGCGGCAGTTCTTCGACGCGCACGCGAAGCGGATGAAGCAGCTCGAAAAGATGCGGACGAGCGGCCAATTCGACGAATCGCAGGCGGGCAGGATTTACGGCTCGCTGGCGACGGGTTTGATCTTCCATCCGATGCTCAAGGAGGCCGTCGAAGAGATGAACCGGCGATTCGGGACCCGTCTTCATGCGGTTCCGGTCGAAAACGTCTTCTTCGGCGAAGGCGTGACGGTCGCCGGCCTGCTCTCCGGCGTCGATTTTCTGAACGCGCGGGACAAATTCCGCGGCGAATTTTTGATGATTCCGCCGCACAGTTTCCGCGCGCACGACCAGAAGTTTTTGGATGGAATGACGACCGGTGAATTGACGTCGGAACTGGTTTTGCCTATCAAACGCGACTGGAACGACCTGCTGGGATTAAATGAGCGGCGCGAGGTTCACAGGACTATTTTATCGCATGACTACGGCTCGGTAACATCTATATCCGTCTGACCGAAATGCAATTCGAAGAAGCGCTCCAATCAAAACTGATTGAAATGTACGAGGCGCGGGAAGCCATCCTGAACAGGATCAGCACCGACGCCTCGCGCCAGGACGCCGTCAGCGTCCCCGTCATTATCGATATCGATAAATTTCTTCAGGCCGCCGTGACCGAGGTCGGCCAGCGGCTGGCCGTGGACCGGTGCAACGTGATCACGCCTGCGCCGGACGGCGGGTTTCGCGTCAGCCACGAATACCTGGGCGACGACCGGCTCAAGCCCGGACTGGGCCTCAACATCCCGACGACGCTGATCCCGATAGACGCGATCAAGCGGTACCTGCCCAACGCGCGCCACTTCTCCATAGACGACATTCATTCGGCGAACATTCCGTTGTGGGTGCGCACGACACTGCAATTTATCGGCACGCGTTCGGTGCTGGTCGCCCCCTTCGTTTTTCGCGATGAACTGCTGGGCGTGATGGGCCTGCATTACTGCAGCCAGCCGCATCACTGGTCGGAAACCGAGGTGAAGCTGGTCGAATGGCTGGCCGGCCAGGTCTCCATCGGTTTGCAATACACGCGGCTCTATCATGAAAAAGAGAAAGAGGTCGAGATCACCAAGTTGATGCTCGAAATTTCGAACGACATCAACACCAGGACCGATTTCAACGAGATCACTGATTTCGTGATCGACCGCGCGCTGGAACTTCTCAAGGCCGATTACGGCTGCATAGCCATTCTGGACACCCAGGGTGAATCCCTGCATTTCGACGAACTGCGAGCGCGGCGGGGCTTTGATTTGAGGAAATCGGTCGAATCGAAATACCGTGAACCGCGGACGCTGCGACTGCCGGACCACCCGGTGGTGAGCGAACTGCTCAACGAAGGGCGGACGCTCAAGCTGGAAGACGCGCGCCAATCGCCGATCGCGCGGTACCTGTTCGCCCATATCATCAAAGGCAAATCCGCCCTGGTGGCGCCGATCACCGTGAAGGAGAAAGTCCTGGGGATCATGGCGCTGGTCTGGGCCAATGAACCGGCGCGTTTTTCCGATTACGATGTGCAGGTGCTCAACGGCATTTCGAGCCAGATCTCGATCGCGCTCGAAAAGGACCGCCTGGCCGCCGAAGTTATCAGACTCAAACGAGAGTTGAACGACGCCCGGGCGGGAGAGCGGATCATCGGCTCGTCGCAAAAGATCCGCCGCGCCATAGAGATGGCTCTTTCGGTGGCGGACAGTAACACGACCGTATTATTGCAGGGCGAATCGGGCGCCGGTAAGGAACTGATCGCCAACCTGATCCAGTTCAATTCGCGCCGCGCCTCACGCGAATTCATCAAGATCAACTGCGGCGCGATTCCGCAGGCGCTGCTGGAAACCGAGCTCTTCGGCCATGAACGCGGCGCGTTCACCGACGCGCGATCCCGCCGCATCGGGAAGTTCGAAGAGGCCAACGGCGGCACGCTGTTCCTGGACGAAATCGGCGAGATGAGTCTGGCCGCACAGGTCTCGCTGCTGCGCGTGTTGCAGGACGGCGAATTCACGCGCGTCGGCGGCAACGAGGTCATCAAAACCGACGTCCGCGTGATCGCGGCTACGAACAAGGACCTCGAAAAGGAAATCGAAGAAGGCCGATTCCGCCGCGACCTGTTCTACCGCCTGAACGTCTATCCGATAGCTCTGCCGTCTTTGCGCGAGCGGAGCGAGGACGTCGAACAACTGGTCGCCTATTTTGTCGAACGCTTCCAGCAGAAAAGCGGGAAACGGGTGGCCGGGATTTCGGACCGCGCGCTGCATATTCTGAAAAGCTACCACTGGCCCGGCAATGTGCGGGAGCTTGAAAACTGCATCGAGCGGGCAGTGATCGTCGCCGCAGGGCGCATGATCACTGAAAAAGACCTCCCCGAAGCGATCCGAGCCTATGCGTCGCCTGATCAGATCAGCAGCGTGGAACTCTCCATTCCGATGAGCATGGAAGAAGTCGAACGGATAATGATCAACAGAACGCTCGTCTATACCAACGGCGACAAGGCGAAGGCCGCGAGGCTTTTAGACATCGGGCGTAAAACGCTCTATCGCAAACTCGAGCAGTACAAGAAACAATGAATTGCGGATTGCGGATTGCCGATTGCCGATTGCAGATTGAAGAGAAGGAATATTTTATCATTATTCTCTGATTGTGGTAAGATCGCAGCAACATACGTTAATACGAATGGACTTGCTCGACCGGTAGAATGAACCGTCGAGGTCATCCATTGCGGCTCTTTGAAACTCTAGCCAGGGCGTTGTGGAAGGAAGTCTTCCACGTAAAAGTTAGAACGCTGAAGTAGAGAAACAAGCCGGTGGTCTTAACCTACCACCATCAGGGCCGGGCAGGCCCTTAGGGGAGCAGGCGAGGATTCGCTTGCGAAGAACCTGGAACCTACCAGGCGGCAGACCTGGAATCTCCATCTACAACGCGCAAGCGTTTAGATGGAGTGGATGTCAAGTCTCTCCTCGTCCAGGATGCGCCCAGGTAAAATCAGAATTCTCGGAGTGAATAAATCCGCAATCCGCAATCCGCAATCCGCAATCCGTGTGGTTGACATCCACCTGTTTTCCAATCACACTTGAGCCGGTCTCAAACGCGCCCGTCATATTGAGACCGATTTAATTTTACTGCTCCCGAATAGACGACATCCCCTTTATATATTCAACCGTATAATTAACATTGAGCTCAGGTTTTAGAACATACAGTCATTCGATGCGGACTGACGATGTCAGTCTGACAATGTAATCTGGCGATGCAGTCTGGCGTGCGGCGCAAAAGTCGGCATCGATTGAACTTTTCCTGTACGGTATCGCGCAAGAATGTGAGCGAATGCCGTTCAGAGACCAGGCACAGCCGCAGGGTGTTATCTTGATTTTGACCGGAGCGAAGATTAGTATTCGCCACTAGAGGTGAGGCTGGAATGAAGATCTGTCCAAAATGTCAACAACAATTCCCCAACGGTTTTCAGTATTGCCCAAACGATACTGAGCATCTGATCGCCAACGAAGAATACATACGGCGCACAAAGCCCAGTGGTTCGGCGTCGATAATAGAACCTATCGACCGACCTCCTGCAAATCCGGCAAGTCCGATACCGCCGCGTAGTTCTGAACCTTTTCGCTCGAGGGACACGGGGCCGCTTCGTCCAGAGCCCCCTCGCGCCGAACCGGTTCGACCGGCCCAGAATGTCCCGAGACCTGAGGCGCCGCCATATCCACAACCGCCTGTGGGTCGTGGAGCGCAACCGCCTGCAAGTTATGGAGGAAACAAGGCGCCGCAGGCGCCACAACAGCCCTCGCGCCCCTGGTGGGAAGCGCAACAGCCCCCTCAATCAACGCCACAAGCGCCTCCACCGGCTCCGAGCAGACCGACAGTCCCACATACTCAAAACATACCGGTCCAGAGCAGACAGACGCAAAACATACCGCCCCAGAGCAGACAAACTCAAAACACACCGCCCCAGAGAAGACAAACCGAAAACATACCTGTCGCTCCGCCGGTTTCCGGCAAACCGGCCGCTCAAACCACGAACTTCGGTTTTTCGATTCCGGAATCGCCGAGTTTGTTCGCGCGACTTTTCGCGGGGTTCAAGGGCATCGGGGACAGCT
>DASUFM010000263.1:0-12447 GCA_036274535.1 Blastocatellia bacterium | reverse complement strand
AGATACTGATCGAACCTCAAATTCAAGATGTTGGCGTCGGCGCTGAAACCGCCCGGCAGCGCCGGCGGCAAATAGTTGGCTGTCGCTCCGGGCGAGGTCGGGTTCGGAAGAAACTTGAACCACTGCAAGGCCAGCGAATTTCTCAGCCGCGGATCATTCTGGCAGATCACATTCGGAGTCTTACCGTCGCAACCCATGAATTGATCACGGACCACTCGCCCATCCACGATCCGGGTCGTCGCCGGGTCGTAGATCGGAATTAAGTTCCCGTTCGCGTCTACCCAATCAGTAAAGTCGCCCTGCCTCTCCTTGAGCGAAGGGAGGGAGAGAAGGCCGGTCACCACGCCGCCGCGGACTCTGTAACCCTCCCAATTAGCGAAGAAGAAAGTTTTGTTTTTGGACGACCATGCGAAAGGCAATTTGACCGGCCCACCGATCGAGCCGCCGAAGTTATTTTGGAGGTTAGGAGGCCTGCCCGGTCTTTCCGCTCCTTCCGCCGTGGCGAAGAACTGGTTGGCGTTGAGCACGGTGTTGCGATGGTACTCGTATAGATTGCCGTGGAAATTGTTCGTTCCGGCTTTGGTTTCCATGACGATGACCGTATTGCCCGTGGATCCGTACTGCGGCTCATAGTTGGCGTTGAGCAGTTTGAGTTCGCTCACCATATCCGGGGACTGAGCGAAATCGAAGGCCGCCGACGAGACTCCGCCGCCACCTGAGGGGTTGATCATCGTGACCCCGTTGAAAATCGCCTCACCGCTGTGCAACATCCCGCCGTTGAAATGAGCGCTGAAGATGCTGCCGTCAGGTGTGGCCACACCCGGCATCAGTACGGCGAATGAAGCCGACGAACGCGGGCTGCCTCCGACGATCAGCGGCAGATCAGCGACGGTTTTCGGCTCGACGCTTCCGCTTTGCGTCGCGTCTTCGCGGTTGATCTGCTGAGCCTCGGCCTGCACCTGAACGATCTCGGTCATCGCCCCGACTTTCAATTGCGCGTCCAGACGGACCTTTTCATTAAGCGCGATTCGAATTCCGCTTCGGCTGTAGCTCTGAAAACCGTTGGCCGTGACTTTCAACTCATAATCGCCGGCCGCCAGGTTCAGAAAGCTGTAGTAGCCGCCGGAATCGGTCGTGGCCTTATGCTCTATGCCGGTGTTGATTGAGATCAATGTCACGACCGCCTTCGCGACCGCGCTCCCGTTCTCGTCCGTGATCACGCCGTTGAGCGAGGCGCTGATGTTCTGCGCCGCCGCCGTCCCGCAAATAAGCGCCAGAAATAATAAGACTGGCGGGAAGAGTCTCTTTCCTATGCTTGTCATTTCCGCCTCCATGTTGATGGGTGAATGGCTGTGAGAAAGCGTTTTCGGAAAACGCTTTCTCTAAATCCGCAAAAAACTGCGATAGTGGGGCAATTTTCCAAATTGTCCCATATGTTTAAGTATGAACGCCGCGTTTGAAGTTCTCGACGATGTGTTCGCAGGCGCGGAGCGTGAAGGCCATGATGGAGAGCGTCGTCGTCTTGTCGGTGACGAAGGGGAAGACGCTCGCGTCGCAGACATAGAGGTTCGGGACGTCGTGGCACTGCGAAAACCCGTTGGTTACTGAGGTCTTCGGGTCATTGCCGAAGCGGCATGTTCCGGTCTCGTGCAGGCTGTGGCCCGGCGAGAGCGGCTCGGAGCCGGCGCCCCAGACCTCGCCGCCCGCCCGTCGAATGATCTCGGCGCAGACCTGCTTCGCATGCTCCCACATCATCAATTCGTTCGGCCCCCATTTGAAATGGAATCGCGCCACCGGAATCCCGAAGACGTCTTTTACTTCGGGATCAATGTCCAGGTAGTTGCTCGTGGAGGGAAGCGACGGCGCCTGTATCAGAAAACTGACCGGCGCCGGGTAATAGCGGCGTATGTTGCGCTTGAACTCCGAGCCGAAACCTTCGAATTGAGAAAAATGTCCTGGAAACGAGCCGCAACCGCCGTAAGGGTAGACAGAATAACCGCGAATGAACTTCTCTTCGAACGGGCTTTTCAGATTCTGCCAGCGCGGCATCCAGACGACGGTGGAGTCGGCGATGTTGTCAGGCGTGGCGGGTTGGCCGACCAGTTGCGGCAGGAATCCGTACGCCGGGGTTCCATAAAGGTGATCGCTGATATTTCGTCCCACCTGTCCGCTGGAATTGGCGACGCCGGTGGGCCAGTGTCTGGACCTGGAGTTGAGCATGATCTTCGCCGACTCGCAGCACGAAGCGGCGACTATCACCAGGCGGCCATAGACCTCGACCTCGCGCCGCGTGGCGCGGTCAATATAAGAGACTCCGGTCGCGCGACGGCCGTCCGGGGAGACGAGGACGCTTCGGACGTGGGCATTCGCGCGGAGCTCCAGCCTGCCTGTCCGCTCGGCGTCCGGCAGGAAAAACATCGTCGGCGAAAAGAATGAACCCGTCTCGCATCCCGTCGTGCATCCGGCGCAATAATGGCAGGCCGGATGCCCGTTGTGAGCGACGGTCAGTTGAGCGCACCGGTCGTGCGCGTAAGGAATCCCCATCCGGTCGCAGGCGCTCTTGAGAATATGATCGAAGCAGCGCATCTTGAGCGGCGGCAGATATTCGCCGTCAGGATTGCTGGGCCTGTTCTGGACGGTGCTCGCCACGCCGATCAGTTTTTCGATCCGGCTGTAGTACGGCGCTATCTCATCGTACCTGACCGGCCAGTCGTAGCCGACCCCGTCCAGGGAAGCGGCTTTGAGATCGATCTCGCCGAAGCGGGCCGAAGAGCGGCCCCAGAAATTGGCCTTTCCCCCCGTCGCTTTGCACCTCGTCCACTTCCAACGGCTCCCGGGCGCCACGGTGTAGGCGACGTCGTGTTCGAAGAGGTCGAAGGTGACTTCCTGCTCGCAATCGCCCTGCCGCAGATGGTTCGTCTTCGGATCGCCCATGCCGCGATACTGTAATTCATATACCTGGCGATGATTGCGGTAATCTTTCTCCGGGTCCAGACGCTTGCCCGAATTGAGCGCCAATACCTTAAGACCCGCTTCGCAAAGGAATTTGATCGCCGAGCTCCCCCCGGCGCCCGTGCCTATCACTATGGCGTCGTAAATTTTTTTGTTCTTCTGTATGAACGGCATGCAAACGCTCCTGCGTGATCGATGACGGAAGATCGATCAATGTCGTTCGATCTTCCATCTTTCATCCTCCATCCTCCGCCTTCAATCGCCCGGCGGCGGCAGATGTTTATGTTCAGGGTCGTCCGGGTGCTGGCATCCAGGCGCTTCGCGCCAATACTGCTTGAGGCCGGGGTAGTTGATTTCCTCCAGCCCGACGCGCGAAGTGTAGAAGCCGATGACCGTGTACTCGCGGATGAGCTGGAAGAAATCCCGCCCGTCTTCCTCGCCCGCGCGATGTTTATCCTTGTAAGCCAGATGCGTGAGCATCCCGGTTTGCTGTTCAGGCGTAATCTCCATAAACCGGCGCCCGAACAGGTAACGGGCATGCGCGTCAATCCAGCCGGCCCCGTAACGAAAGCGAAACTGCAGATTCGGATCGCTGAAGACTATGAAATCGATGAACTCGCTGACGCCGGCTTCCTTCGCCCCGGGCGTGGCGTCCGCGGGGATGATCAACTCGCAGAGTCTCGAAATGATCTCGTATTCATCGCCGGTGAAAAACCGCGGTTTATATACGTTCTTCGCTTGCGGCGCCGCCGCGAGACGCTTGCCATGATGGCCCGCCTCAGGATAGGCGAAGGCCCACTTCACGAAACCAGGAAATTGAGACGCCCCCGCCGCTAGCGACAAAGCGCGTAACATCTCACGCCGTTCCAGATTCTGCCCTGCCACAAGCGGCCTCCGTCGTTGATGGTGTCTATCTGTTATCTTGCTATCTGTTATCTTATGTATCTATATGATTTGTATCTATATGATTGCGGAAAGCGTTTTCCGAAAACGCTTTCTTAAAAGTTGCCAAAAGCTATCACGCGACTTAGAATGTGTCAACAGGACGTATAGGACACATAGGACATATAGGACACGGAACATTCTATATGTCCTATGTGTCCTATACGTCCTGTTGGAGAAAAAATAATGGGAATTACCATGAAGGATGTGGCGGAGCGAGCCGGGGTTTCGCTTTCCACGGTTTCACATGTTTTGAACAAGACGCGTTACACGGCGCCGGATACCGAGAGCCGGGTGCTTCAGGCTGTAGAGGAATTGAATTTTCATGTCAACGCGCATGCCCGGCGATTGGCCATGAAACAGACTGACCTGGTCGGGCTGATCGTTTCGGAGATCGCCAACCCGTTTTTTCCCGAGATCATCAACGGCTTTCAGACGGCGGCCTGGAAAGAAGGGTTCGACACTCTTTTATGCAACACCGAGCACGACGCCACGCGGTCGCGTAACGCGATTCGCAACATGCTTCAAAGCGGCGTGAGAGGCGTGGCCGTCATGAGTTCGGCCCTTGACCGAGTGGCGGTTGAGAGCCTCAAAGCCTCCGGGATTGGGGCCGTTTTCTACAACCTGGGGCCGGCGGAGAAACTGATCAGCAACATTCAGATTGATTACCTGACGGGAATTTCGCAGGCTGTCGATCATCTGATAGGGTTAGGGCATGGGGAAATCGCCGTGATTTCGGGGCCGCAGACCAACCGCACGGCGGTCGCCCTGCAGAAGGCGATCGTCGAGGAATTGGAAAAGCGCCGGCTGCGGCCATTTCCGATCGTCGAAAGCAATTTCAAGGTCGACGGCGGCGCCTCCGCGGTTCGCGTGATCATGGGGCAGCCGTCAAGACCCACCGCGATTTTTTGCGGCAACGACCTGATCGCGATGGGGGCGATGAGCGCCCTGGAAGAGGCGGGAGTGAAGGTTCCCGAAGACGTCTCGGTAGTCGGATTCGACGACATCTTTTTCGCGCGGTTGGCCCGCCCGCCGCTTACCACCGTGGGCGTTCCGCGAGAACGACTCGGAGAACTGGCCTTCAAAGCGTTGAGCAAAATGTCACGATCCAAACGGCGGATCGGCGTTGATTACCGGGTTGAGACGGAACTCGTGGTTCGCAAATCCACGGCGCCGCGCCGCAAATCCTAAACGATGAAAAGTTCGTAGTCCCGCCTTCAGGCGGAATAGTTTGGATTCACGGAATTGATCTTTACCACAAGCTTTCGCCTGAAGGCGGGACTACGAACGGCTTTTCCGATGAGGGCATCATGAAAACCAAACGCCACACCATTACCGCAGCTTTGCTGTGTCTATTATGCGCCCTGGCCGTCACGGCCGCCGGCCAGGGCAGGACCGAGAACGTCATTTTGATCACACTGGACGGCGCGCGCGCCCAGGAGGTCTTCGGCGGCCTCGATCTCGAAGTGTTGAAGTCGAAGACGAAAAATTCAAGCGTTGAGGAGACGCCTCTTTATAAGAAGTACTACGCCTCTACGGCCGAGGAGCGGCGCGTAAAGCTGATGCCTTTCTTCTGGGGAACCCTCATGAAGCGCAGCGGTTCGATTGCCGGGAACCGCGCCCTTGGCAGCGCGGCGATGACCACCAACAAACTGTGGTTTTCCTACCCGGGCTATTCCGAAATACTGACCGGCCAGGCGCACGACGACGTGATCAACAGCAACGATAAGAATCGCAACCCGTACCCGAGTTTTCTCGAATTTCTGAAGCGGAAGCTGAAGCTCGACGCGAAGCAGGTGGCGGCCTTCGCCTCCTGGGACGTAATAGGCGTCGCCGTCGAACACGAGGCCGGGAGTGTCACCGCCAACGCCGGGCGCGAGCCATATGATCACTCAGACCCGGAGATCAAAATACTCAGCCGGTTGCAGAGCGATGCGCCGCCGTCGTGGGACGGCGTCAGGCACGACTATTACACATTCCGTTTTGCGATGGCGCATCTGAAAAGCCACCAGCCGCGCGTGCTATACATCTCGTTCGACGAGTCGGATGAATGGGCGCACGAAGGGCGTTACGACAAGACGCTCGACACGCTGAATCGATATGACGGTTATTTGCGCGAGCTGTGGGATTACCTGCAATCGAGCGAGAGATACAGGGGAAAGACATCGATCATCATCACCGTCGATCACGGGCGCGGCGCCACGCCGCAGGATTGGAATGATCACGGCGACAAAGTTCCCGAAGCTCAGTACATCTGGATGGCGTTCATCAGCCCTGACAGCGCGCTCCGCGGCGAATGGAAAAACAGAGAGACCGTTTACCAGAACCAGATCGCAGCGACGATCTGCAGTCTTCTGAATCAGGATTACGCCGAAAACAACCCGTCCGCCGGCAAACCGATCGATCTAAAGCCGAAGATGTAGCGACTATTTGAAATAGTGGCGGTTTTGGAGCGCGGTATCTCCCGAGCTGCCGCACTCCAAAGGCTCCGCTGATTTATGCGCGGATAAAGAGGAAATCCGTTTGATCACGAAAACACAAAATAATTTACGGATGACACAAATAATTTTGTGGCTTGTGTTTTTGTGTTTGACGCCGTTTCCGGTCTTTTCTCAGCGGCTGCGGGAAAAAGAGAGGGAGAGTCGGATTCTGGAGATCCAGCGATTATTCATGCAGGGCGACCTGGCCGGGGCGCGCAAGCTGCTCGATGAAGCCGCGAAGCGGTTTCCGGCGGACGCCGGCCTGGACAATCTGCAGGGCATAATCGAAGTGCAGGAAGGGAACTATGCGGCGGCGGAGCGCAGCTTCAGGCGGGCCGTGACCCGCGATCGCAATTTTACCGGCGCATACCTGAATCTTGGCCGTCTTTATCAGGAACACTCGGCCGGCGACCCTCAGGCTTTGACGAAAGCGCTCGATGTTTATCGCCGTGCGCTGCTATACGACGCGGCCAACCCCGAAGCGAATTATCAAAGCGCGGCGCTGCTGATGAGGAAGGGCGCTTACCGGTCTTCGCTCGATCATCTGGCGCGTCTTCCGGCGAAGCTTCAGGAGCGCGCGCAGGCTCTTTCGGTCAGTTGCGCTGATTACGCCGGCCTCGGGCTGATCGAACGCGCGAATGAAACGGCGGACCGTTTGATCGCTCATCCGGACTTTTCCGAATCCGATGTGATCGCCATTATGCCGGCTCTGACCGGCGCCGGGCGCGATGATTTGAGCGTCGAGTTGCTGGAAGGCTTGCTCAAGCGGCGGACGCTTTCCTCCGACATGCGGCGGCGCCTGGGACTGGCTTACGAGCGAACAGGCAAACTGGCCGAAGCGCGCGCGGCGTTGGAGCAATCAGTTTCAGGAGACCGGCCCGTCGCCGCGTTGCTCGCGGATCTGGCGAGGGTCGCGCGCAAACAACAGGATTATCAGGGCGCGCTGGGCTACCTGGCGCATGCCCGCGACCTGGAGCCGAACGACGCCGGCCTGCATTACTTTTTCGGCCTCGTCTGCCTGGACTTGAGACTCGTCGCTGCAGCCCGCTCCGCTTTCGACAAGGCGGTGAAAATCGAACCGGAGAACCCCTCTTACAATTACGCCATGGGAGCGACCTCAACGTTCCGACACGACCCGGCCGAAGCGATCCCTTACTTTGAGAAATATGTCCGGCTCAAGCCGCATGACGCGCGTGGAAAACTGGCGCTGGGCGCCGCGCTGATGGGGGCGAAGCAATACGACGCGGCGGTCAGGGCGCTGATGGAAGCGGTCAAAGCCTCCGACACCGCGACCGCTGCGCATTACTATCTGGGCGCGGTCGCCAGGCGTAGCGGCAAACTCGACGAGGCGGTTCTGGAATTACGTCAGGCGCTGAAAGCCGACCCTGAATACGCTGACGCTCTGGCTGAACTGGGGCAGTGTTATTTGATGAGAAGAGAGTACGAGTCCGCCGGAGAACTGCTGCGGCGCGCGCTGAAGATTGCCCCCGATCATTATGCGGCGAATTTCAACCTGCTGACATTGTACGCGCGGACCAAAGACGAACGCGAAGCCGCCCAGTCGGCGCAATTCGAGGAGGTCAAAAAACTGCGCGAAGAGACTTCAAGGGAAATCCTGCGAATGATCGAAATTCATCCTTAACTCCTGAAACACTGCCACCGCAGGTAGGGCCACTGCGGTTCCGTCGGCTACCCTTTTATAAATAAAATTGGATTTTTGCTCGAATTTTTTCTTTTTATCTTGACTTGATGTTCACATTGAAGCTAAATGAGCATCATTGAGCTGGGATGATTAACATTCGATGTCAAGCGCTCTTCGCCGCGCAGACTGAGATCAGCCACAACAAACACAACTCGGGCGGTTATGTCTTACTGACCCGAACAAATTACTGCCACTATTGAGAATAAATTCCGTTGAGTAACGCCGCGGCTGCCTGCGGTCAGGGGCCAAATTTTAACCCAGGATCAACGGACCGGCGCAGAAGCATTGGCCGAGCCTGTCGAGTCACGCCGCTGTTTGCTGTCCGGGCCGGGTCACAATCAGGAGGAAGACCATGACTATCATTAAGTATCACTGGTTGAACCGAACCTTGAGCGCGCTCAGTTTGAGCCTGGTTCTTCTGACCGGCGGGGTGGCGCTTGCCCAGGAGACACGAAGCGCCATTCTCGGCACGGTAAAGGACGCGACTGGCGCCGTCGTCGCCGGCGCGACCGTTGACGTCACCAACACGGATACCAACGCGACCGCGAAGCTTTCGACCAACAGCAGCGGTTATTTCGAGGCGCCGTACCTGTTGCCTGGCGTTTATTCGATCACGGTCACGGCGCAGGGATTCAAAAGATATGTGCAGCAAGGCTACACGCTCAGCGTCAACAGCCGCCAGAACGTGGATATCACGCTGGAAATCGGCTCCACCCAGGAGTCGGTGACGGTGACGGCGACGGCGGCCTTGCTCGAAACCACCTCGGGAAGCGGCACGTCGTCGCTTGAAGGACGGCAAATCAGCGATCTGCCCGTGATGGGCAACAGCGCCATGCTGCTGGCGCGAAGCGCTCCCGGCATGCAATGGACCGCGCAGCCGAATTACTTGAGCCTGCACTCAAACGTGGGCGCTTCATCCGTCAGCGCGGCCGGCGGCGTCGGCGGGAGTGAATTCTCGCTCGACGGCGTGCCAAGTATGGCCGGGGGCCGCCGCACGGGCTATCTGCCGTATACGGACACCGTCGCTGAGTTCAAAGTCGAGACCGCGCCTTTCGACGCCAGCAAAGGTCATACGACCAGCGCCACGATCTCGCTTTCGACCAAGAGCGGAACCAACGATTACCATGGCCAACTCACCTGGCAGCACTGGCAGCAGCGTCTCAACGCCACGCAGAGCACGACCAACGCCGGATACTGGGGGCGCATTCGGCAGGCGGAAGCGGCTGGAAACACGGCGCTCGCCGAACAGTTGAAATCCCAGAGCCCGCAGCCTACCGGCCGCTCGAATAATTGGGCCGCGTCGGCCGGCGGGCCTGTGCGCGCGCCGTGGCTTTATAACGGCAAGGACAAACTCTTCTTCTTTTTCAGCTATAACGGATTTAAAGACGTGAAGACGGAAGAGGCGACCCAGGTCAACCGCACCGTGCCGAGCGACGCCCACCGGCGTGGCGATTTCTCTGATCTCCTCAAGATCGATCCCGTGCGATATCAGATTTATGATCCCCGCACGGCGCATTGCTCCGACAATCTGCCCGGACCCTGCAACAGGCCTGGCGTCACCGTAGTCCGCAATCCGTTCCCGAACAATCAGGTACCGATCCTCAACCCGATGTACAAGTTTTACGAGGCCCTCTATCCGCGCGCCAACAACGTTCCCGGCGTGGTTTCGGTGGAGGGGTTCAATAATTACCTGGCTTCGGCGACGCCGTTCAACTGGGACTACAAGGCGTTTACAAACCGCATCGACCTGCAGCTGACGTCAAAGCAGCGCATGTTCGGCAAGTGGAGTTACAGCAATTTCAGCCCTGAAAATCGTGGCGACTGGGTCTATGAAACCGCGCCAGGGTTGTTGCAGAACGGCCTGGTGCGCAAGAACGTCGGCGTTACATTCGATCATGTCTACACTTTCAATTCGACGACGATCTTCAACTGGTCGGTCGCCTGGAATCGCTTCATCGAAGGCAGCGCGTCGAACGCCGTGCAGACGAGTTTTCCGCCCAGCGCGGTCGGTCTGCCGGGCTATCTGGATCAGAAGGCGGGGTCGTTTATTCACCTGCCTAACCTGGATTTCAGCGCCGGCTCGTACAGCGATTTTACGCGCGGCTATCCGGGCTTCGGACGCTTCAGCGTCGGCACGGTCCGCGGTGAATTATCCAAATACATCGGCACGCACTCTCTGCGGTTCGGCGTGGATCTGCGAGAAAACTGGCGCGCGGCGAACGGGCCTGGCAATTCTTCAGGCAGCTTCAGTTATAACAATTCATTCGTCCGCCGGGCGCAAAATACGACCAACGCGGGCGTTATCGGCCTCGAGTGGGCCGCATTCATGCTGGGAGCGCCCAGCGGCGTCTCGATCAGCACCAATGACGACCTCTATCTGACCAACAAGTTCTATGCCGGGTACGTGCAGGACGACTGGAAATTGACCAGCAAACTGACAGTCAACCTCGGCCTGCGCTATGAACTGGAAGGCGGATTCCGCGAGCGGTTCAATCGCGGACTGGCCGGCTTCGATCTGGAAGCTCCATTGCCGATTGCGCAAGCGGCGCAAGAAGCCTATGCGAAATTGCCCGCCTCGATCCTCGCGCTGCGTCCGGCGAGCGATTTCGTCGTTAAGGGCGGCACTCTTTATCTGGGCAAGGACGGCGCCCCGGAGACGGTCAACAACGCGCAGCCGGCCTGGATGCCGCGTCTGGGCTTCGCTTATCAGATAAACGAGAAGACGGTTCTGCGCGGCGGCTGGGGCATGTTTTTCGATACGAACAATGCGCTCAACGACGGACTGAACCAAACCGGCTACAACCGCGGCACCAGCACGACCGTTACCAATAACAATGGGCTCGATTTCACCGGCTCCGACCCCAGGGATCCCTCCACCATTTTCGCCGATCCGTTCCCGTTGCGCTCCGACGGCACGCGCTTCAACACGCCTCTGGGCAACGCGCTCGGCCTGATGGCGCTCACGGGGCGCGGCGTCACATATGTTGATCGCGATTGGAAGCGCGCCAGGCAGCATCGCTGGCGCATAGGATTGCAGCGTCAGCTCACCAACAGCCTGGTGGTCGAAATCGCCCACCTCGGCTCTTTCACCGACAATATTGCGGTTTTCGGGACCAACAACGTCACCGAACGATTGGATATTCTTCCGGCGAAGTACTTTGCCACGGGGCTGGCGCGGAATAATGCGATTGCGAACGATCTCAACTCGACGCTTCCAAACCCGTTTCACATCGATAATTTCGCCTCGCTTCAAACTTCGCATCCATTGGTCTATGCCGACATGCAGACGAACGGTTTCTTTACCAACAGGAATATCAGCAAGGCGCAATTGCTGCGACTCTACCCTCAGGCGAACGGATTGACGAACGGACGCCATCCGGGAGGCGCGCAGAAATACCGCGATCTGGAAGTCACGCTCACCAAGCGATTTTCGCGGGGCTACAGTTTCACGGTATCGTACATGTGGTCGTCAAATCTGGACCGCCTGACGCGCCTGAATGAGTTTGACGACTTCCTGGTTTGGGCGCCGTCCAATAATTCCGCGCCGCACAATCTGAACGTCAATTTTGTCTACGAATTTCCGTTCGGCAAGGGGCGGAAATGGCTATCGAACAACAAGTGGATGAATGCGCTGGTTGGCGGCTGGCAGATCGGCGGCATTTACACCAAGCAGAGCGGGCGCGCTTACGGCCTTGGGAACTGGTTCTATTACGGCGACGACCTGCGCGATATCGCCAAAGACGCGAAGGATCAGACGGTGGACGCGTGGTTCAACTGGCAGCTTTTCCCCGGCGCGTCGCGCGATTTCAGCGCGTCGAACCGGACGGCCTACGAGACGCGCATTCGGTCCATCGTGCCGGAGTCTGTCCTGCGACAGATGGGCAATATCTGCGGATCGGGCGCCAACCAGCCCTGCACGTACTCGAATGTAACGCCGGTGGACTTCCGGCCCAATTCATTCCATACCCGGGTCTTCCCAACGTCGCTCAACTGGCTGCGCGGCCACGGCAAAAATCAGCTCGACGCCAATATCCTGCGCCGCTTCCCGGTCACGGAGAAAAAGACGCTGGAGTTCCGGTTGGATATGATCAACACGTTCAACCACGTGCTCTGGAACAACCCGAACACAGACATCACGAGCTCGAACTTCGGGCGCGTCACGACGCAATGGAACACGCCGCGCTTTATTCAGTTCCAGTTGCGGTTCGCTTTCTAGAACTGTTGACAAACGTATAGGCGGGACAATTTGGAAAATTGTCCCGCCGTAAATGGAGAGTGGCTAAAACCTGATACCTGTCTGCCTATAGCGAATGCCAAATCAGTGTATGGTCTGATACTCCACTTTGTCCATTTCGTAATGACGGCGCAAGC
>DASUFM010000262.1:0-4197 GCA_036274535.1 Blastocatellia bacterium | reverse complement strand
AGTCATGATAAGCTGACGCAATCGGGAAATCTTTTCGTAGGAAATCGCTATGGAAACACAAGACACAATGACCACACTCAGCATTTCAGTGCTGATTTCTCAAAAGAATTACATCGAGCAACAGGCATCGCTCGCGGGGTTTGCTGATCCGAGCGACTATTTACGCCAGCTCATCCGCGCTGACCAGCAGCGCAAGGCGCGGCAGGAGCTGGAAGAGATGCTGATCAAGGCTATCGAAAAGGGTAAGTGGATTGAAGGCACGCCGGAATATTGGGCGAGGAAGAAAGCTGAACTGACAGCGAAATACGGCCATGAGACAAAGGCGAAGTAATGAAGCGAAGCTATTTCCTCTCAGAAGACGCGGACAATGATTTCGCCGAACAGTTCGCCTACTTTTCTGGAACCGCCGGCTGGGAAATCGCTGACCGCTTCTTTAACGCGACGCTCGCGGCTTTTGACCGCATTTGCGAGATGCCGGAAATCGGAAGCCGTCGACGCTTTGATAATCCTGCGCTCCTTAACGTGAGAGAGTGGCCGGTCAACGGTTTTGATAAATACCGCATCTATTACCGCCCGCTAGGCGACAGAATCGAGATTCTCCGTATCTTGCACGCCGCTAGAGACACTGACGCTATTTTTGACGACCAAGAATGAATCATACTTTTTCCCTGTTTCATCAAGTCGCGTCGCCCAGGAGCGACCTTGGAGCCAGGACTCCGCTGCTATTGCTGCTGCACGGATACGGCGCCAACGAGGACGACCTGTTTTCGCTCGCGCCTTACCTGGACGAGCGTTTCATGATCGTCAGCGCGCGGGCGCCGATCACGTTGCAGCCTATGTCTTACGCCTGGTTCAACCTCGGGTTCACTCCGCAGGGCATCCTCGTCGATCCTGAAGAGGTCGAGAGCGCCCGCCGGACGATCCATAAATTCCTCGGTGAATTGATCGAAACCTATGAGTGTGATTCGAACGCGGTTTACATGATGGGATTCAGCCAGGGGGCGATGATGAGCCTGTCAGTGGCTCTGACCTATCCGGGGTCGGCGGCCGGCGTGGTGGCGATGAGCGGTAGAGTGTTGCCGCAGGCAATCCAGGCGATCGCCGATAAGGATACTCTGACCGGCTTGCCGATCTTCGTGGCGCACGGCTCGCGCGATATGCTCATACCCATCAATCAGGGACGCGACACGCGCGCGAAGCTCTCGGAATTACCCGTCGATCTGACCTACCGCGAATACGACATGGGCCATGAGATTTCCTACGACAGTTTGAAAGACATCGCCGAATGGCTGAAAGATCGGCTGAACCATTCATCGTCGGCTGTGACCATTAACTGAGATAGAGTTTCAGCCACGAATGAACACGAATATTCGCGAATGGATTGAAAGATTTGTGTTCATTCGTGTTCATTCGTGTTCATTCGTGGCTGATCTTCCTTAAAGATTGATCAATTTGTGATCGCGCGATCCGACTTCAACTTCGTCGTAAATCCGATCGATCAGTTCGTAGCCGTAGCGCGCAAGAAAATAAAAGACGTTGATCTCGCGCTCCTGCAGGTTCTTGTTCGGATAAAGCGCGGCGAAGAGCCGTTCGATCTGCTGTTTCGCGGTGTCGTCGCGCTTGCTTCGGTTGTGGATGAAGCGGGTGCGCAGGTTTTGGAGCTGATAGAGAATCTTTTCGCGCCCGCCTTTCAAGGCGTCGGCCAGCGTCGAGTCAACTGTCGCGAGCGAGGCCTGCAACTCATCCAGTTTTTCGTTAAAGACCTTCTCGGTTTCGTCGAAGGCGTTTGCGGTGTTCTGGTCCAGGCTGCGTTCGACCACCGTTTTCATCACCTCTTCGAATCCGGCGAACAGGTCGGTGAATTCGATATCGTATTTGCTCATCGTTTTGGCGTGGCGTTTTTCGATGAGCGTGAAACTCGCGCGCGGCAGCGCCACTGGGTCGACGCGATCGAGCAGTCCGTAATTCGCCCGCAGTTGAGCGAAGTATGCGATCTCGGCGGGGCCGCCGATGTAAGCCAGAGTCGGCAGCAGGAAGTCCTGAACGATGGGCCGGAGCGTCACGTTCGGGCTGAAGCAGGACGGACATCGCCGGACGGTGTCGAGCAGTTCCGCCGCGCCGAAACTCTTGTCGCTTCCTTTCAGGTAAAAGCGCCCGTCGTCGCGCCGCGTTATCGCCGTGCGGCGGCCCTCGTCGAGCATGAACAGCGGCGCGGCGGAGGCCGAGGCGTACACCTGCGCATGATAGCCTGACGCCTCGAGCTGCGCGCTGGCGTCGACGATGCGTGACGCGAATTCCGGCGCGTTCGACATCGCCCGGGCGTAGATGTCTCCGGCGACGGCTTTCAATCGATCGTCGAGCGGGTCGATCAGAATGACGCCGAATTTGCCGAACAGCTTCATCATCATTGCGCTGAACGCGGCGGCGAAATTCGCGCCCGCCTTGTAAGAATCACGTAAATCTTCGACGACGCGCGGCATGAATTCCGATTCGGGCAGCGCGGCGATCATCTCGTCGATGTTGGCGCCGATCTTTTCATTCAGTTTGACGTGGCCTACCGGCTTGCCTTCTTTGGGAGCGCAGCCGGCGTACGTGATCGTGACGAGCTGGCCATCACGGTTGATGAGGCGGGCGTGGTTGACCTCCTCGAAGTCGTGATCTTCGGAGGCGACCCAGAACATGGGGACTGCGTTGAGGCCCTGCGCGCGCAAATGTTCGGCCAGTTTGATCGCCGTCAGAGCCTTGAAGACTGTATAGAGCGGGCCGGTGAAAAGCCCGGCCTGCTGGCCCGTAATGACGACCACGGAGTCTTTCCGGCG
This sequence comes from Blastocatellia bacterium, assembly GCA_036274535.1. GTDB lineage: Bacteria > Acidobacteriota > Blastocatellia > RBC074 > RBC074 > JAJVID01. Next base: position 1,378 of record DASUFM010000262.1, on the reverse strand, counting down.
CAGGCGCTCGATGTTTGCGAATGTCTGATCGCCTGCCCCCGCCTGCGCATTCTGATCGGCGAGCGCGTCAGCCACTGCGTCGCGCGAGAAACTTTGAGCCGCGACTTTCGGCGCGCGCGCGATGAGCGCCGAAACGTCGAGACCTCCCGGTTGATAAAACCGCGAAACGCGGTCGAAATCGTAAAGGAAATCGTTAAAGAGTCGAGATGTGCGCGGGATTTGATCGAATCTGATGGTGTTTTCTGGCATTCTTTCCTTCTTTGAATAGGACAGATAGGACAGACAGGACATGCCCTATCTGTCCTACGTCTCTGTTCAATCGGCGTATTGTTGCGCGAGGCTATATTCAACTTCTTTCCATCGCCCGTCTTCGCCCTTTTCGAAAAGTCCGCTTTCCTCGATCGCTTTTTCGATGTCGGCGCGTTCCTCATCGGTCGGGATGGGCATCGGCGACCGCGGCAGGTAGCCGTAAAGGCCGGCCACGTCCATCGCGGCTTTCAGATGTCCGACGCCGCTCGCCGTCGTCACTCGCGCCAGCGCGGCCAATTTCTTCTGCAATTCTTCGGCGCGCTCGTTATTATGATGTATGTACGCGTCATCAATCGCGCAGGCGGTCCGCGGCGCCAGCGCCCCTACGGCCAGCACGGCGCCCGCGCAGCCCGCGTCAAAACCCTGAAGCAGGATCGCCGGCGAGCCGACCATCACCCTGAAATCGCTGTTCTTCAATTCGCGGAACAGATCTTTCAGCGCCGTTATATCGCCCGAGCTTTCCTTGAGACCGACTATGTTCGGATGTTCGGCCAGACGAGCCACGGTCTCCTGCATCAGGTAGACGCCGGCGAATTGCGGGATCATATAAATCATGATCGGCATCGGCGAATTGTCGGCGATGCGCGTGTAATGCGCCTCGTGCTGCTCGTCGTCCAGCACTTTCTTGTAATAGAACGGCGTGACGACGACTCCCGCGTCGGCGCCCAGTTCGCTCGCGCGCCGCGTCATCTCGATGGTCTGGCGCGTCGACAACTCGCCCGTGCCCACCAGCAGCAGTTTTTCGGTCGACATCGCGTCGCGAACGGTTTCGATCACCGCCAGCTTCTCGTCCGTAGTCAGGTGCGGAAATTCCCCGGTCGAACCCAGAATCAGATAACCGCTTAGATTGGTCTGATTCCAATATTCGAGATTACTTTTCAATTTGTCGTGATCGACCTCGCCGTCCTGTCCGAACGGCGTAGGTAGCGCGGCAATGATACCCTGAAGATTGAGTGACATAGATTACAGTGAATTTTACGGAACCTTTATTTGATGATTATCTCTTGCATGACCTGAAATCGAGCGGGCATTATAGCGACGACGGTCAAATACAGGCAACTTTACTTCC
>DASUFM010000261.1:0-7564 GCA_036274535.1 Blastocatellia bacterium | reverse complement strand
AAGCCGTATTGCCGATGCCCGGCATTCGCAGGACTTCCCTGCCGTCGGCGATGCGAATGCCGTGAAAGATTTCATCGCAGCCCGCGATGTATGCGACGCCATTGGCGACTGATGGCGTGCAGTGGACGTAGTTGTCAGTCTTGAAACTCCAGATCGTTTTGCCGTCGCGCGCGTTGAAGCAGTAAAGCGCGCCGTCGTAAGAGCCGATCAACACTCGGTCGCCGACTATCACCGGCGACGATTTAATCTCCGCGCCGGTCTTGTAAGACCAGACTCCCCTCCCGGCGCCGGCGTCGACCGCGTGAAAAACGCCGGACAGATCGCCCACGAAGACCATTCCGGCGCCGACCGCGGGAGAGGACTCGCCAATGGCGTCCGGAGTTTTATAGCTCCATTTCAATCCGCCGTTTTGCAGATCGACGGCGACCAGCGCTGATTTGGCCGTGCCCACATAGACCACGCCTCCGGCGATGGCGGCGGATGATTCGATAATGTCGCCCGCGTCGTACGTCCAGAGCAGTTTCAATTCCGCCGGAGGTTGTGACGGCGAAACGCCGGTGTTGCTGTAATTGCCGCGGAACTGCGGCCAGGCGTCGGCGGATTGAAAGTAGGGTGTGGGGAGCAGCGCGAAAACCGCCGCGCATCGTAAAAAATCCCTGCGATTTAACCCATACTCCCCAGTCCCCATTCCCCGATGTCCACTTTCTTCTCTAACACTCATAACGCTGCTTCGTATACCTCCATCGCTGCTTCAACGCTCCAATCGCGCGGATTGAAGCCGCCCGTCCACTGCTGCGCCGCTTCTTCGGCGAGCGTTGGCAGGGCGTTTTTTGGAATGTTCAGCGCGCTCAGACTGCGCGGCAGATTGCCGGCCGCCGCATGCTCTTCGAGGCGCCGGGCCAGGTCTTCGGCGGTCCGCAAGCCGGCGTCATACGCCAGATCCTCATAGCTTTTACGAATAATACCTGTATTCCATTCGACCACCCGCGGCAGCATCACGGCGATCGCCACGCCGTGCGTCACGCCGAAATTTTTAGTCAGAGGATTGGCGCAGGCGTGCGTCGCGCCGAGCATGGAATTCTCAATCGCCAGGCCGGCCAGATACGAACCGAGCAGCATTGCGCCGCGGGCTTCGATGTCCGCCGGTTCATTCAAAACTCTTTCGAAATTGGCGTCCAGCAGCCGCCAGGCTTCGCGCGCGAGCATACTCGAAACATGATTTCGTTTTTTTGTGACGTAGCTTTCTACCGCGTGTGAGATGGCGTCGTATCCGGCGGTCGCGGTCAACCCCCGCGGCGCCGTCAGGGTCAGACGCGGGTCCAGCAGCGCGACCTTGAACGCCGCCTGCGGATCGCCGCAGGCCATTTTGACATGCGTTTCGGCGTCCGAGATCAGCGCGTAAGTCTGCGCGTCGCTGCCGGTGCCGGCGGTCGTGGGGATTCCGATCATCGGCAGCATCGGCTTCGCGTCCGGCTTCGACGAAAGTTTCGCATGCCCCCAGTAATCGCGCATCGAACCGCCGTTGGTCAACGTGAAGTTAATTCCCTTCGCGCAATCGAGCGAACTGCCGCCGCCGAGCGCGATGATCGAATCGATGCGCAGCGCCGCCGCGAACTTTCGCCCCGCCTCGACCATCAACGTGTCGGGATTCTCGCCGAAGTCGTGAAAAGCGAAGGCAGAAACGCCGGAAGCCTCCAGCGACTTCACCGCTTCGTCAACATAGCCACAGGCGACCATGCCCTGATCGGCGACGAGCAATGCGCGGTTGAATCCCAGTTCGCGCGCCAGCGCGCCGAGACGTTCAAACGCGCCTGGTCCGAAGACCAGGCGCGTCCGTGTGTAAAAATCGAAAGACTCCATATTTTTCAGACCGCGGCTTTCTTCTCGGCCCGATGTATCAACCAGGCGATCAGGAATCCGCCGAGCAGCCAGGCGATGACGGTGTCAAGTCCGGCGCCCAATGTGAAATCGCCCGGAAAGCGATACCAGTTCCAATACGGAAGGTTGACTTCAGCCCATGCGAACAATCCCATCAGGGCCACCATTGCGCCGCGCGCAGCCAGCGAGGCCACGGTCTTCGAGATGATGAATGCCGCGATCAACCCGCATAGGATGTTGAAAAACAACTGCCTGACCAATGCCCATGGCGATATGGTCTTCACGCCTGTCGGGTGATAGACCAGAAACGCCGTCGGCCCGGCTTCGTATTTTGCCTGAAACGCCGCCTCCTCCGCTTCAGTCTGCTTTCGGCTCATGTCATATCCGGGCAGAATATAGAGGCCCGATTGCTGAATGTTGCTCTTCATCGCGTTGAGCACGGCGTCTTCATTATTCGGAATTGTTTTAAGCCCTATTTCTCCGAGTGGCAGGACCATATGCGCAAAAGCGCTCCAAAAAAACACCAGAAGACCGCCGAGAATCCCCGGCCCCAGAACCTTCTTCATACAAACCTCCTGACTGGCGCGGCCGAACGTTCAGGTTGAACAGGGCGGCGCCGGTCATAAACGATCGTTGATTGTTCGCCTCAATCGGAATGAGGCTACCGTTCGATTCGTTTCAGTTCGAGAAAAGGCCGTGGCATTTCATCAATTATTTCGCTTTGCGTTTCGCGAATTTCAATCCTGACCACGTGGCGTCAATCGCGCAAACTTTATAATCAACCAGTCCGGAAGCCAGTCCGGTTTCACGCGCTACAGTTTCAGTCATATCGCTCGCCACGCCCGAAGCCCGCTTCGGCCACGCTATCCACAATCCGCTGGCGCCGGCGTCGCCGGTCAGGTCCGCCATCTCTTTTATGCGGTCGTAAAGTTCCGCGCGCGTCCTGACGAACCAAATGACCAGTTCACAATCTCTGTCCACCCGTTTTTTCAGCTTCACGCCTTCGGGCAATTCTCCCAGCGTCCGCTCGAAATCTTTCGGAGCGCCGACCAGCCCGACGATAGAGTTCGGCTTGACGCCGAGTTTCTTCGGCAGCGGCGTTCCGGAATAACCGGCGAGATTCGACGCGGGCACGACGGGGCTGGCGATGGGGTTGGCGATGGCCGATTTGAGTGAGCCGCGAATCCGGCGCCAGCTCGTGTAGGCGGCGTCGGGCAAATGGACTTTGATACGTTCGACTTTTTCAGGCTCGCCTTCGACGAAAACCAGAGGCGTGTGGCGGGTGTTTTTATAACCGCGCAGAGCCATCGCCACATCGCGCCCCTGCAAAGGCAGGCGTGACAGATCGATTACGAAAGCCGCCGGAGGATTATTGCGCCAAACGCGCAGCGCGGCCGGATTTATCTCGCCGTAATCGACTTCGTATCCGGCCGCGCGCAATTTGGCGATCTTTTCCTCAGCTTCTTCCGCTTTCCAGTGGATCAGGCATACGCGGCTCATATCAGAGATTGATCTTGCCGGGAAAACCTGGGCAGAGCGCGGATTTTTTCAACTTGCCTTCCGCGTTATAGAAACTGATCTTCCCATTTTTGTCGCAGTACCAGACTTCTTTCGCGCCCTTCTTAAAATAGAGTTCACGTTTCTGTTTCATCTCCTTCTGGGTATTGCTGAAGGAGTAAACTTCCACGCAAATCTCAGGGGCGATTGAGCAGGCGCTTTCATTTTTGATCCGCCTGAATAGCGCAGGCGAGGCCCAGGCGACATCCGCTACTTTAGTTCCCATTCCGGTATCAATCGCGCACTCGACCAGCATTTCGCCTTTCTTCATTAAGTCATTCAACAAGCTGTTGATTGCGCCTTCGTAAGCTGAATGAAGAATATTTGTAGGGGACATAACCACCTGTCCCCATTCGTTCGTCTCGATCTTGAAGGGAAGATTTTGCAAGCTTCCATGCGCGCAAACATCTTCCCAGGTCATAGTCGTTATCCTACATCTACTAATGTTAGTTTCCGGCCTTCGACTGCGAGGGGGTCGCGGCGCCCGAAGAGGCCGCTATCGCATAGAGTTGATTGCGGTTCATGATGAACAGGGCGCCGTTAGCGGGAATCGGCGTCGAATAGACGGAGCTGCCCATGTTGATTTCGGCGATCAGCTTCTTTTCCTTGCCGGCCTGGAGGATGGCGACGTCTCCGTCCTCATCGCCCAGATAGACCTTGCCATCGACCACCATCGGGGACCCCCAGATGGCGGCGAACATGTCGTGTTGCCATTGCTCCTGGCCGGTCTTGGCGTCGATGCAATGCAGGAAGCCGCTGAAATCCGGGTAATAGAGCAATCCGTCGTGAATCGCCGGGGTCGAGATCGAGCGGCGAATCTTGTCGAAGTGCCAGACCAGACCGTCTTTGGTCAGATCGCCGCGCTTGGTCGCGTCTATACAATAAGCATGGCCGACGCCCTCGCCGTGTTCGGGGTCCTGGCCATTGGCGATGTAGACCTTGTTGTCGTAGATCACCGGGGTGGCGATAAGCTCGTTGCGCGTCTTGGGCCAGACGGAGTCTTTCGGGTTGGTGTCGAACTGCCACAGGTCTTTGCCGGTCGCGGCTTCATAGGCGCGCACCCAGCCGTCGCCCTCGCCGACGACCACCTGGTCGACGCCTCCAATTTTGCCCACGGCGGGCGACGACCACTGGCCGTGCAGAATCTTGTCGAAGACATGATTGACTTCCCAAGCCAGTTTGCCGGTCTTCTTATTGACCGCGATCATCGAAGGCGCTTTGGGCGAAGGAACGTTGACATGGCTCTCGTCCTGCCCGTTAGACGTGCTGACGTAGATCAGGTCTCCCCATGCGACCGGCGAAGAATTCGACATGTTGTGCGGGTGCGAGCCGACCTCTTCGATCATGTCGAACTTCCAGATGACGTCGCCGTCGAACTTGCCGTTGAGCTTCTCGTCGGTGAGCGGCCCGTCATTCTCGCCGTCGCGGAAACCTTTGGCGTCCAGGCAAATCAATTCGCCGCGGTTCGTGACGTAATAGAGCCGGTCGCCTTCGACCAGCGGCGAAGAGCAGACGCCCTGATACGGCCAGTCATTGACGCGCCCGGCGGCGAGTTTCTCACTGGTCTGCTGCCACAGAAATTCGCCGGTCTTCTCGTCAAAAACCATCAGTACGCCGCGGTCGCCGCCCTGCTTCGGGTCGCGCAGGCCTTCGTTGTTAGTGCCGACGTAAACCTGGCCCCCGGCGACCACGGGGTTTCCGTAACTCTGCGAACCGAGCGCCGCTACCCATTTGACGTTGGTCTTCTTGTTGACATCCCAGGTCTCCGGCATCCCCTTCATGTTCGAGACCATATTGCGGTCCGGCGTCCCGCCCCACATCGGCCAATCACCGGAACCGGGGTCGCCTGAGCCGGAACCGGAATAAGCCGAAACGATGCGAGTAATGATGATGAGCGCGGCTGCGAACGCGCTAAGTAACAGAAACGATCCTGGCCTGCTTGATTTCATAAGACCTCTCAATTGGAATAAATGAAACCTACTCATTTATTCGGAGTGACTTTAATATTATCAAAAAAGACTTCGTTCGCGCTGTCGGCGAAGATGCCCGCGCTGCCGACCCGATTGCCTATCGGATCGGTCCATTCGATCAACCAGTCGGCGGGCTCGGCTTCGCTGGCAACCCAGACCTTGCCGCGCGCGCGGGTCTTGCCGTCGGGCAGATTCTCGACCTGCAGTTTCAGGCGGTACCACGTGTCGGCCTTCCATGCGAATGGTTTACCGAAAGTGCGCGCCGGCTCGATCTGCCACGAGCGCAACTCGACCTTTTGAATGTTGCCGAAGAGAACCAGTTCGTAACGCTGATTGACCACGCCCGCGTCCCCCATCTGGCGGCGTTTTTCGACGGCGCGCATGTCGGCTTCGACCGTGCAGTTCGACATGTCGCCCGCGCCGAAAGGCGAGCGCGTGCGTTTGAAGATGCCGTTGTCGGGCTTTTTGACCAGAACCTTATTGCCTTCCACTTCGCGCACGGTGTACTTGATCGGCAGGCCGTCGGTATTGAGCCAGTAGCGCGGCGCTTTATCCACTGGCACGGCGCCGAAATCTTCGGAGTAAGGCGGCGCGGGAATGATGCGGACGCGCGAAAAGCCCGTGACGCCGCCGACCGTCGCTTTCAACAGTCCGCCCTGCAATCCGCCGTCGGCCGCGGCCGTGAACTTGTTCGCCGCCATTTGTCCCTTCAACCCGTCGAGAACCCACTGCTGCGCGCCCGCCTCTTCGCGGATGAAGCGCCCGCGGTCATCGAAGAGGCGAACCTTGAAGCTTTTCGTTTCGCCCGGCTTCATTACCAGTTCGGCGGGGAAAATCTGAACGTGCGCGACAGCCGCTCCGGCGGGCGCGTTGTCCGGCTTTTCGGGAAGCGGCGGCAAAGCCGGGGTCTTCTTTTTACCGATGGCGTAAATGTTCTTGGTCGAGACCAGGTAGATGCGGCCGCGCGAGACGGCCACGCCCGCGATGATCTGCTCGTTCGACGCGATCATCTCGTCGCCCTCGGCGTTCTTGAGATCGATCTTGTCCACCGGCTCCAATTCATCTTCGTCCAGGATTTCGCAGCCGGTCGGACCGGGTTTCAGGATGTAGAACTTGCCATTTTCAGTGCCGACGTAAATCTTGCCGTCGGCGTATACAGGCGACGCTTTCTGGATTGTGCCGAGTTTCTTTTCCCAGAGGAACTTGCCGTCGGCGAGATTGAAGGCGTGAAGACTAGATTCGGCGGTCACGGCGTAAAGCGTATTGCCCTCTATGACCGGCGAAGCGGGACCGAGCTGGTAATTCGTGAGAGCGTATTTGATCTTGTCCTGGTTCGATGTTTTGCTGATCGGGCCTTTGGCCGAAATATCGATCGCCGCGAGTTGCCCCATCTCGCTGACGTCGAGGTTTTCTTCCTGGTGCGAGGCATAGGCGACGCCGTCTTTCACGACCACTCCGGGGTTAACGCCGCGCTTCGACATCGGATAGGTCCAAACGGGTTCGCCGGTCCCGACCTTCATGGCGGAGACCGAGCCGTCGCCTCCTCCGGCGATCAGCAGGCGCATGCCATCAATCGCGGCCACGACTGGCGTCGAGTAAGTCGTATCGTAAGGACGCCTGCCCGGAGTGCTGATCCAGATGTTTTCGCCGGTCCGTTTGTCGAAGGCATAGTAGCGATGACGCCGCGACGCGATGTCGCCGAAGCCGTCTGTCACTGTGCTGACGATCACCTTGTCGCCCTCGATGATCGGCGAAACGGTGCGCCCGCCGTGCGTCGTCCATGCGCCGTACTCATCGGTCAGCGAGCGATCCCAGAGGAGTTTGCCGTCCCACGACAAGGCCACCAGTTCGTTGCCGGAGCCGAAGGCGTAGACATTTCCGGTGGTCGGGTCGCCGACCGGCGACGACCATGCGATGCGGCGCGGCGGAACGTCGGTGGAGTAGACATTGAAACGATACTCCCACACCTTATTGCCGGTCTCGGCGTCCAGCGCCAGCACGCGCTCCTGCAGCGTCTCGGATTCGCCCGCCGAGTTGAACATGAAGACCCGCCCGTTCATCACAATCGGCGCCGAGCGCCCGCCGTACGGCGCTTTCCACAACAGGTTTTCGCCCTGCTTCGACCATTTTTCAGGCAGGCCCTTTTCGTAAGAATGACC
>DASUFM010000260.1:0-9706 GCA_036274535.1 Blastocatellia bacterium | reverse complement strand
GCTCGCTGCCGCTCGCGGCGCTGATTCGGAAGAACCAGTCGTGAACATCAACGAATATTTCAAGCAAAAAGCCGCGAGGGTCGATCATTGGCTCGATCGTCTGCTTCCTCCAGAATCAGAGGCGGAATCAAAAGCAGAATCAGAGGCGCCTTCGATCATTCACCAGGCGATGAGGTACAGCGTATTCGCCGGCGGCAAGCGATTACGCCCGATTCTGACCATCGCGACGGGCGAAGTCTTCGGCGCCGGCGAGCAGTCTTTGCTGCCAGCCGCCTGCGCGCTCGAAATGATCCACACATATTCGTTGATTCATGACGACCTGCCGGCGATGGACAACGACGATTTGCGCCGGGGAATGCCCACCTGCCACATCAAATTCGGCGAAGCGATGGCGATCCTGGCCGGAGACGCGCTGCTGACCCAGGCCTTCCTGACGCTCGCCGATTACGAGTCGCAAAGCTGCGAGATCAAAACGCGCGTGATTTCGGAAGTGGCCCACGCGTCGGCTACGACGAGAGCGTTGATCGGCGGCCAGGTCCTGGACATTCAATCCGAAGGCAAGCCGGTCACCGGCGCCCAACTCGAGGAAATTCATAAAGCCAAGACCGGCGCCTTGATTCGCTGCGCGGTCCGCATAGGCGCGATCATCGGCGGCGCGAGCGATGACGAATTGAACGCAATAACCGAATATGGAGAAAAGGCCGGCCTGGCTTTTCAGGTGGCCGACGACCTGCTGGACGAAACCGCCACCAGTGAGGAACTGGGCAAGACCGCCGGCAAGGACGCCGCAAGTCAAAAGGCCACCTACACCGCGCTCTACGGAATCGACGGCGCCGGGCAAATGGCTGATCGCCTCTGCCGCGAAGCCGTCAGCGCGGCCCGGCGAACGCATCGCGACACATCGATTCTGGAATCGATAGCGCGTTTTATAGTTGAAAGAAGATCTTGAAGTCGAAGATCAATAAAGAACGTCTGGACAAGCTGCTCGTGACTCGCGGACTGGCGGAGACGCGCGCGAAGGCGCAGTCGCTGATCCTTGCGGGACAGGTCTTCAGCGGCCAACAACGGTTGGACAAGGCCGGCCAATCGGTTCCGATCGATGTCGATCTGTCGATCCGCGAGCCGGCGCCTTTCGTCAGCCGCGGCGGTTTGAAGCTGGCGGCGGCGCTGGACCATTTCGGTGTCGAAGTGGTCGGGAAAACCTGTCTGGACATAGGCGCTTCGACGGGAGGTTTTACCGATTGCCTGTTGCAGCGAGGCGCGGCGCGCGTCGTCGCCATCGATGTAGGGCGCGGACAGTTGGATTGGAAATTGCGACAGGACAGCCGCGTCGAATTGCGCGAGGGAGTCAACGCGCGTTACCTCTCGCCGGATGATTTCACCGATCGCTTCGACGTCGTCACGGCCGACGTCTCATTCATCTCACTGACGAAAATCCTGCCGGTCGTCCCGCCGCTCCTCGGCGGGCATGCAGTCGTAATCACGCTCATCAAACCCCAGTTCGAGGTCGGGCGCGAAGAGGTCGGCAAGGGCGGCATAGTCCGCGACGAAGCGGCGCAACGCCGCGTCGTCGAAGAGATCACTTCATTCGCCGCCGGCCTGGGAATGCGCGCGATCGGCGTCATAGACTCTCCCATCCTCGGAGCGGACGGCAACCGCGAGTTCCTGGCATGTTTCAAGATCGCATGAATACAGTGGTTGGTGGTTGGTGGTTGGTTGAAGGATCGCAATCAACCACCAATCACCAACCACCAACCACTATTTCTGGCCGGCGTAATTGACTCGTCCAACCGGCGCTTCCGCGGTCTGAGCTTCAATGCGGATTTTGAACTGCTGACGTTTGACGGCCGGCGCGTCTATGCCGAGGAAATAGACCGATCGAATACGCGCAAACAATTTATCGAGCGCAGGTTTTATATCGGTGTCTGTGCGGCAAAAGAGCGCGCTTCCGCCCGAACCAGCGGCAATACGCTCAAGGCCGCTCTGATAAGCAAGATTCACCGCGTCGCTCCGATATTCCAGATGAAGAATGAAGACCGGGATCGTGAACTTGCCCAGAGATTCCGCCAGAGGGCTCATCCTTTCCTGCACGACGCGGTCGGGAAAGCGCCGGCTCAAATCTCCCGAGTCGCTGGAATTAATCACCGGATTGAGATAGTCGGCCCGGTAATGTCCGATTGCGCTATCGGTCACGTACAGCACGCACAGCCTCACTCCGGCCTTGTGCAAAATTTCGGCGCCGAGGCGTGAAACAGGCTCCAGCGTATCCAGCAATCCCGCCTTACCCGCGACCGGGACGGCTTGAATCTTTTTCACGAGCGATTCGCGGTTCGGGGTAGGCTCCTGAATAACCGACAATTCATCCTGCGCGCGTAACAACCCGATCCAGTAATTTTCAGGCAGGCCTTTGACGGCTTCTATCAATTCGGCGCGAGCCAGGTCGACACGCGACAGGCTGGCCACCGTGTCAAACACCACGAGTAGAATCGTCGAATTGCGCGGGCCTTGAAAACTTTTGAGCGGCGCTTCCTTGTCATCGATGAAAATCTTGAAGCTTCTGGGGTCGCCCTTATCCCAGAACTTGTCTTCGCCATCTTCGACCCAGACCGGGATTTTGAGCAATTCTTTTGAAGCCGGGTTTTCCGAATTTTTCTTCTGCGCTGACGCGATAAGCAACAACGCCGACATCAGCAATATCATCAGAGCGAATCTTTTCATTTGATTGGATTATGATAGTGGGACAATTTGGCAAATTGTCCCACTCCTGCAATCTATCTAAAAAAGGCTAAAAAAGGACTCTCAATCCCAATTGCATCACCCGGCCTCCGGTCGAGCCGATGATCTTTCCGGCGTTAAGGTTCGGGCTGGAATCCGGACCGATGCGAGTGTCAGGATCATTGAGGTTTGCGTGGTTCGGGAAATTGAACGCTTCGGTAACGAATTCCAGAGACGTATCGCCGCCCACCTCAATTCGTTTGGTCAGCGACAGATGATGAAATTGATCGCCCGGTTTGCGCAGGTTCGGATGCGTGCGAGGAGCGTCTCCGAGCGTGAAGTCATCAGGTTGCGCGAATGCGGTGGGGTTGAACCATTGCTCCGGAGATTGATACTCGGCCTCCGGATCAACGCCGGGAACGACGTTGGCGCGCAGGCCACCGACGATCCCCCCTGTACGGTTGAACAGCGGACGAATAATGAGCGGCGCGCCATTATTCCACGTGGTCAGCCCGCTCAAACTCCAGCTCCCGAGTATGGGCGCCATTATGCGCGACACCCCGTCGTCATCATTGAACAGCTTTTTGCCCTTGCCGAACGGCAATTCATAGGTATAGCTGACCTGCAACGAATGCGTCACGTCCCAGGCCGACAATGACCATTCGTCGCGCAGGTTGAGCGGGTCTTGCGGAGCTCCGGTGGAGTAATTGTCCATCAGCTTCGCCAGACGATAGCTTACGCGCCCGAACAGGCCGCCGGTCAAACGCTGATCCAAAGTCATCGACAACGAATGCCCCTCGACATCCCCGCCCGGATAGATTCCGCCAAGATCCAGATCACGGTATTGCGGATAAGGGCGCAGCGTATTTCTGAACGCGTCGTCATAAAGCAGGTCGCCGTATCGCAGGTTTTCAACCGGCACGGCGTTCGGCCGGATGAAACTGCCGGTGAATATGTGCGAGCCGCGCCAGCCCGTGTACTGGGCTTGAATCGCCAGCGATCGAGGCAATTCACGCTGAACGCTTAAACTCCACTGCTGATGCGCGGGCAATAGACCCGACTGGTCAACATAGTGGGCTTCCGTTCCGTTGGCCGCCGCCGCGTCCAGCGGGGGCGTTTGCTGGAAATCGAGCGGCGCCCCGTCGCGCAACAAAAACGCCGGTTCCAACTGCTCGTTCGGGGAATTGAACACCGGCGTGGCGTTGAATCCGTTTGTGCCGAAATGGCCGCCGTAAAGCGGATAGTCGTCGTATGTCAAACTGTAGTTGAGCCTGACAATCGTGTGGCTGTCATTCAACGGATTGATCGCCAGCCCGATACTCGGTTCCCATCGCGCCGTAACCGGTTGCAGCCCGCGGCCGGCGCCGTCTCGGTCGGCGAAAATCAGGGCGCCGGGTTTTCCGTTCACCGGGTTGATGTGGTCGAATGAGACAATGGATTGGCGATTGTATTTTTCCACGCGCGGCGTGGCGATCTCCAGGCCCAGCCCCACATTGACCGTCATCCAGGGCCGCATTCTGTATTCATCATGCGCATTCAGCTCAAAAAAGTTTTTGCTGTAATATGACGGATTCATGACGACGCCGGCCTGAGCCCGCGTGACCTGCCCGAGCAGGAACTGCGCGAATCCGTTGCCCGTGTTGACGTCTCCCGGCGCCGCGGTGATCGAACTTCCGAAACTGAACAGCCCCGAAGGATACGAAGGGCTGAAAGAATTGACATACGAACGGCGCGCCAGCCCGCTCAATCGCAGCGTATGCGATTTGTGAATGATCGAAACCCACGACGAGGCGGTGTGAGAATAGCCCCGGTCACGGAACACGGCCGTCGACGGCCCAATCGCCAGATAGCCCCCGCTGAATCCGAATCTCGGAAAGTAGTCGGAGACGATCCCCTTCAACCCGATTTGCTCCGGGTAATCCGCCGTCCCGCCGCTTTCGAGCGAATCGGTTTTTCTGTACGAAGACGACCATTGAAATCCCCAGACGTTATGAGGCGAAGCCGTGTATGTGTCGGATATCGTGAGGCCGCCGTTTTCGTACTCATAGCTCGCGCCGCCCGAATTCGCCGGTCCCGGAAAATATTCCGGCGATTTGCGCAGCCCGCTGGAAAAATTGAAATTGACCGCCAACTGTTGCTTCTCCGTCAACCTGTGGTCGAGTTTGCCGATCACGCCATTGGCCTGATTTTCAGCCGGCGAATTTACCCAATAGTTGTTCGAAAGAAACGGCCCGACAGCGATGTTCGCCCTTGGATACTTTTCAACCAGAGCGCGCGCCACCGGATCAATCCGGTCTTCGGGGATAATGTTGTTTGGGAAGGGGTCCCGCAAATATTGCGGATTGGCGGTAGATACCGGCTGCGATGGGTCGTAATCCGGATTCAACCGTGTGGTCGCGGGATCGTAAATAAGCACAGGCTGCCCGGCGCTGTCCACCAGGTCTGAAAAATCGCCGTCGCGCTGCCTGTCAGTCGGAACCGTGAAGAGCGCGCTCCGGGCGATTCGTTCCCGCGTGCCTTCAAAAGAAACCGAGAAGAACGTTCGCCCTCGCCCGTCGTAAATTCGTGGCAGGACAATCGGGCCGCCGACGTTGAATCCGTACTGATTCCGCCTCAGCAGGGATTTCGTCCCTCCGCGCTGCCTCACTTCATGAGGAACAGCGTCCATAAAATCATTGCGGAAATTTTCAAAAACTCGCCCGGTCAGAGCGTTCTGCTTCCCCGAGGCTTTCAGCTTGCGCCCGCCTCCTCCTCCGGCCTGGCCCATCTGTATGCGAAATTCGTTCACCGCTTTCTCCAATTCACTCGCCTGCCGCTCTTTCGCGGCCGACGGCGCCGGAGTCGGTTTCACTTTGGGTTTCTGATCTGCAACATCTTGCCCACTGGCGCTTTTTATCGAAATCACCGAAATACAAACCGCTAAACAGAACGCCTGGAGCAAGAGCGGAAATTTGTATGAATAATGTCTATCGGTTAATTTCATATCTTGTATTATGGTCAGACCAATTGAAATTTCCAAACGCTTTAATGTGAATTTGCGACGCGTCATCGCCGAGTGAGACAATTTGGCAAATTTTTCCAACAGACATAACGCAAAATTAAGACGCGGGCGGCCTTTCTGACCAGACAGGCGCCTTGTCATCCATCTTAGCGACGATTATGCTTGCCGCGGTTAATTCGCCATTGTGAAAACAACGCCTTTAAGGAGAAAACATGCCTGCAGCTCTGCTGAATCGCCAGCGTCTTTCATACGCGCTCTGTTTGATTCTCGCGTTCGCGAACATCCTTTCCACATCAACCGCAGCGGCTCAACAGCGCCGTGGCGCGCCCAAATCGCCGCCCGCCGCCGCGAAGCCGGTTCGTCTGGTCGTCGGCATAGTGATTGATCAGTTCCGCTATGATTATCTGACACGATTCCAGGACCAGTTCGGCGAGGGCGGGTTCAAGCGATTGTTGGACGGTGGCGCGGTGTTTACGAACGCCAATTACATTCATGTGCCGACATACACCGCCTGCGGCCACGCCACGTTCATGAGTGGCGCGACACCGTCGATGAACGGCATCATCGGCAACGAGTGGTATGATCGCGAATCGGGGAAGCGCGTTACGAGCGTCTCTGACAGCAAAGTCAAACTGCTCGGAGGCGCCGAGGGCGCGGCCGGAATGTCTCCGTCGAGGTTGCTCGGCTCGACGATCGGGGACGAGTTGAAATTGGCGAGCGGCGGACATGGCAGGGTCGTCGGCGTTTCGCTCAAGGATCGTTCGGCCATACTGCCGTCGGGCAAACATCCGAACGGAGCTTATTGGTACGACGCGAATACCGGCAACCTGGTTTCGAGCACTTACTATTTCAGCGATCTGCCGGAGTGGGTGAAAACATTCAACAAGCAAATGCGGCCCGATCGTTTCTTCGGCAAGAGGTGGGAAAAACTCCTGCCCGAATCGGCGTATCAGCGCTCGACGGCTGATGACGCGCCTTACGAAAAATCTTCCGCCGGAAACAAATTCCCCTACAACATCAACGGCGGCGAGGAGTCTCCGGGGAAGAGATTCTACACTCAATTCCAATACACGCCGTTCGCGAATGATTATCTGGTCGATTTCGCCAAAGCCGCGATTGAAGGCGAACAACTGGGCGCGGACGACACTACCGACCTGCTGACTGTCAGTTTTTCATCGAATGACCTGATAGGACACTCTTACGGCCCATACAGCCAGGAAGTGCAGGACATGACGCTTCGAACTGACCGCACGCTGGCCGAGCTTTTCAACTACATCGATCAGAAGATCGGTTTCGATAAGGTTATAGTCGCGCTGACCGCAGATCACGGCGTGGCGCCCGTGCCTGCGCACGCCCAGCAGTTCGGCCTGGGCGGCGTCGTCGAGCCGAAAGCGGTAAGGGGCGCTGTTGAAAATGCGCTTAACAAAAGCTTCGGCGTGGAGAAATGGATTCTGGCCGTCGTCAACGGTAACGTCTATTTCGATGAGGACGCCATCGAGCGTCGCAAACTCAACGTCGAAGACGTCGAGCGCGTCGCGAGCCAGGCCGTCGTGAAAATCGAAGGCGTCGCCGAATGCTTCACCCGCTCCCAGATCCTCTCGGGCAGAATACCGCAGACCAGAGTGGCCCGCAGCGTCTGCAACGGCTACAACGGGCGCCGCAACGGCAACCTCGTCATAGTGCCCGACCCCTTCTTTTTCATAGGCGAAGGCATCACGACCACGCACGGCACGCCCTACCTTTACGACACGCACGTTCCCGTGATCTTTTACGGCGCCGGTGTCGCGCCCGGATGGTATTACGCCGACGCCAGCCCGGCTGACATCGCTCCGACCCTTTCGACGATGCTCAAAATAGAAATCCCGAGCAACTGCGTCGGCCGCATCCTTGGCGAAGCGATCAAGGCGAAGTGACAAATGCTTTAACACAAAGAGTCAAAGGGTCGAAGGGGCAAAGGAACACCTTCGACCATTTGACCTTTTGTGTTCGTCCATATTAAGTCTCAGCAGGTCTTGATGAACCGCTCTCTTCGCTGGTCAAAGCCAGCACCATGTCTTTAACCAATCGCTTGAACGATTCGTTCTGAACATACTGTTTAAAGAACTCAGTATCATCCTTGTATAGCGGCGTGACCACTCGATTGATCGCGGCATCCAATTCGATTCCAGCCGCGTTTGGCGTGTTCTTCCTGGCGTTCTGGTATGCCTGATCAGCCGCGACTTTCGGCGCGATGTCTTCGCGGATGCGCTTGACCACTCGGTCAGCGTCGGTGAACAGCGTGCCGAACTGATCGTTGAAGCTCTTGAGAATATTGCTCAACCGATCCAATTCCAGCTCGGGTTTGCGCCCGCCGCCGCTCATCGGAACCGGACCGATTTCGGCGTCTTCGTCCGCCAGCGCGATCTTCATCGCGGCTTTCTTCTCCGCGCGGTAGCTGTCCATGTCAATAACTTCGAGTATGCCTCTGGACAGGTCTTCTTCTTTCGGCGCGGGCAGCTTCGGAATCAGGAAGTTCAGGAAGATCGATAGATTCTCCCAGTCGGCGTTCGTGTAAGGCAAAATCGATGCAAGGAAATCGTAAGTGCGCGTGAAGGTCTTAGCCTTGCCTTTGAAATCCACCTGGCCGTCTTCATCCAGGTTCTTGTAAACGGCCACGCAGGAGTCCAGTACCGGGTCGAGCTTTTCACGGCTCGCGCCCTTAAGGTAGAGCGCCACCAGCGTTTCGATCTGTTCAGGCGCATAGACCTGATAGCCGTCCAATTCGTCTTTCAAATCATGCAGCTTGTTGGGATCAGTCTCTTCGCTGAGGATCGTCGTGCGGTAATAGTCCGAGAAAGCTTTCTGTATCGTGTCGGAATCGTTCGCGAAATCGAGTACGAACACGTCATGCTTCTGCGGATGCGCGCGATTCAACCGCGAAAGCGTCTGCACCGCTTTGATGCCCGATAGCGGCTTGTCCACATACATCGTGTGCAGCAGCGGCTCGTCGTAGCCGGTCTGGAACTTTTCAGCGCAGATCAAAAAACGATACGGATCTTCCTGAATCCGATCTGGGATCTCGCTAGATTGAAAGCCGTTGAGCGAGGCCTCCGTCACTTTCTCTCCACGGTATTCGCGCTCGCCGGAAAACGCGACGATGGCCTGATATTGACTCTTGGATTCCCGCAAGTAATTGCGAATTGCATAAAAATACTGGATCGCCCGCTCGACCTCGCTGGTCACCACCATCGCGCGCGCATGCCCGCCGATCTTGTTCAAAGCCAACACCTGCTCGTTGAAATGATCGACCATGATTTCGGCCTTGGTTTTGATGGCATGATCGTGGCCCTCAACGTACTTGCGCAGCTTCTTCCTGGCCTTCCTGGTGTCGAATTCCGGGTCACTTTCCACGGTCTTGACCAGTTTGTAGAAACTGTTGACCGGCGTGTAGCTCTTGAGCACATCCAGGATAAATCGCTCCTCGATGGCTTGCTTCATCGTGTAACTGTGAAAGGGGCGATGCGGCGTCTTGCCGTCTACTGCGGGCATCGGCTCGCCGAAAAGTTCCAGCGTCTTGTTCTTGGGCGTGGCGGTGAAGGCGAAATAGCTGGCGTTGGCCAGCATCTTGCGCGATTCCATCACGCGGTTGATTTTGTCCTCGTCAGTTTCCTCTTCATCGGTTTCGCCCGCTTCGCCCAGAGCGATGTTCATTTTCGCGGCGCTCTTGCCGCCCTGGCTGGAATGCGCTTCATCGATGATGAGGGCGAAACTGCGTAAACGGTGCTCATCTCCCATCGCCTGGTAAATGACCGGAAACTTTTGAACCGTCGTGATGATGATCTTTTTACCGCTCTCTATAAATTTCTTCAGGTCCTCGGAGCTTTGGGCGTGGCCGACCGTGGAAGCGACCTGAACGAAGCTCTTGATCGTCGAGTCGGTCTGGCTGTCGAGTATCTTTCGATCAGTGACTACGATGATCGAATCGAAGATCTGTTTGCCGTCCTTGCGAAC
>DASUFM010000259.1:0-4392 GCA_036274535.1 Blastocatellia bacterium | reverse complement strand
CCGCCGTCTGTATTCCGCCCGGCGCTCGGCTGTCGCTGCAAGACCTACCGGAGCGACTGCAACGTGAATTCGACGTTGGGCCGAATGAGGAAGTGACGTTCACTCAACTTACCGCTCAACCTTCGGAACTCACTTACGAAGATGCGATGAGCACGGTCAAGGCGGTCTGCGAGCATCGGCCGGCTCGCCAGGCGGCGGCCTGAATTGCGAATCGCATTCCGAACGATCCGACTCACTGTCCGGCTCCCACTTGCCGGAAACGATCATGTCTATCGCTTCGCGGAACGAGGGTTCGGTTTCAGGTTCGACATCCAGCTTGGCGCACGCGGCCAGGCGCGGTTTGGGCGCCTCCGCCTTTCGCAGGATTGCCCGCCGAGCAGGCGATTCAAATCGCTATCTATCAGCATCCGCCGGTTGGGTAGAATTACCCGCCTGTCGAGTAGAATTCCTCGCCGGAAGGAAAAGCTCCCAGCGCCTCAATGGCCTATGTAAACGAACGCCCGTTGACTTCGAAGGTTGATCTCGTGCGATTCTTGCTGAAACCAGGGCTGAAAACCACGCGCGGAGGTTCCACGGTGTCAACGAATTTATTTCCGGTGGTATATTTCCAAACACCTTCTAGCGAAGTTCCCGAGTAAGGTCACCTCAACCCGCAATGCCCGGTGACGTAAAACAACCCCAGATCGAGTTATCGCTGTCCTCGGTTCGCGAGATTGAAAATCTCCGCTAGCATACCTCATCCCTCGGCATCTAGTGTAGTAAACCGTCCTGGCACATTGAATAATAGAAGTCTGCGCCGGCGAGGCATACGCCGTTGAGAATCGCTCCGCCTGGGAACTCTCGGAACTCACGCCACCTGTCGCCAGCCGGGCCGTTTATATCACCGCATATATTTCTGAAAGGCGCGCTGTCCCGAGCAAACCTCGAATCTTCACCACCTGGATCAAAAAGCGCGAGTTCGATGCGTTTTCAGGATGCCGGATTTTGGCGCGCGACCAGGCTCCTTGACCTTTCCCTCTTCATCGTATCCGGGCAATGAAGCGTTGAAGGCTTCTTCGTACCTGCTGAACGCCTTCTCCAGCGCGTGAGGATGTGGAACGCGCCATTCATCGGGATTTTCGACCGCGACTTTCGGCGGAACCGATCCGAGCGCGCCGTCAAGACGCTCGGCGAACTCTCGCAAATGTTGCGGCCGTATCGGACGCATCGTTAACACAGGCGTCCATTCGGCGAGGAATTCACTATCGACTTCATCCGGCAAAGGGCTCCTGGTGAGGATCACGCGTATAGCGGGCGTTATAGACGCCCAGAGAAGGTCGCGCAGCGCTTCGCGCAGCATCTCGCCCACTTTGTCACGGAAAGGCCGGCTGACCGACAGGTCCAGTTCATCCCATCCGTCGAGGATCAACACGTACCGGCACAGGCTGTGATCGCCACCATACGGCGTCTTGAAAATGTCGCCGCCGAGCAGTAAATCTTTCGGCCGCGCAATGGGCAGATCGGCCAGGCTGTCTTCATCCATCAATTCGATGGCTTCGTTGAGATTATCGATCAACGAAGAAGAAAGATTCAGCCGTTTGATGGGGACGCGCAGCGGATGAAACCCCTTCTCCCAAAGCTCGGCGCACAGCCTCAGCGAGAACGCCGATTTGCCGGCCCCCGCCGCGCCCTGGATCACGACCGGCCCTCTGAATTTTCGGTCGGTGATGAAGCCCATCACCGTATCGAGCAGGTTATGCCGCCCGCCGTGATTTTCAGAGAACGGGTCGCGGAGTCGCCCAGGAGTCGGTAATGAGTCTTTACGGCGGAAGTCTCGCGGGCCGCGGATTTCCTCCCACGTCATCCTGCCGCATTCAGTATCAACATAGATGTGTTGGAGGGCGTAAGGCTCGCATTTGAAGAGTGGTTCGGAGAGGTACTTGTCGCGCTGGTATCTGGCATGGATTTGCAGCGCGGCGAACGCAGCCCGCCTGTCGCTGTCCATCTCCATCCATTTCCTGAACGGCTCGAATTTGGGCGCGGTCTTCTCATCAGAAAGCAGCAGGTCGAGTTTCCTGAGGAATAGCTCGCGCGTGAGATTGAAGACCTCCTCCCGTTGCTCTTCGTCCAAGCCTGCGGCCCGCGTCAATTCTCCGAGAATGCCGTCCGCGCGCCGCACAAAGATGTGCTGCAGCGCGGTATCACGCGAGAAGAAGCTTAAATCAGCTTCTTCAGCGGGCGGCAGGCCGCGAATGCGTTTGGCCGCACGGTCATCGATTTTCATCGCGTCCTGGCGCCCGGCGACGGATGCGCATAGCTGTTCGACCGCTTCGCGCGCCGCGTCCTCGTAGGCCAGCGTGCAAGCGACCGCGCCGAGTTCATATGGATGCGGCTGCCGCGACCATTTCCCGGCCAGTTTCCTGGCGTAGTTGACGATCGGAGCCGTGGCGACTGTGGCCTTCGCTGCGTTTTTGAACCAGGGCGCGGATTCGGCGAGCGACTTCGCCAGATCTTTGCTCTTGTTGAGGTATCTCGCGGCTTTGCCCAGGTATTCGGAGACGGTCGGCGCCGGGCTGAGCAATTTGCGGATGTTTTCCCAGTCATTTTTGTTGAGAAAGATGTCACGGCTCGGGTAACTCACAAGGCTCCTTTAATAAATTTACAAGCGCCGCGTAGAACGTCTGTAAAATCAGGCTCTCCCGAAATCTCTTGTAAACCCAATAATCTGAAAGTCAATAGCTCAAGCGAGCGAATGTCAGTCATCCGCCTGTTTTCGCGACTGGAATCATGGCGTTGATATACTCCCATTCCCGGTCGGTCATATCACTTGGTATGCTCGCTCATTTCCAAATTCGACGCTCGCCAAGCCATTCCGAAAAGGTCGAGCTTCGTTGAATTGAGGTTTTACAGCGCTTTTCATTTGGATAAGTAGCCACAGAGATCACGGAGAACACGGAGGCGGCGCTAACCCCTCCGTGTTCTCTGTTGGCTCTGTGGCTGAAACTCTTCAAGCGTTTGAAAACCGCTGTAAATCTTCTAGCGGATAGTGAAAGAAGTATTGGTCCCGCCATTGAAGATAAGCCAAGGCTCCAAGACAATGCTCCGGCGGCCCGGATCTTTTGCCGCCAATACAGATCGGATAAGAGCGCGCCTGGTCAAACGGTAGAATGTCCTCGAGGCGAATCTCCAATTCCCAACCGGCAATGAAATCGTATTGATATAAGAAGCGTTCACGGCGGTGGAGGTGAAAATCCGAGAGTCGGACCTGACGCGGATCATTGCCGGAACTGACGGTACCCTCATAAGCCGTTCCGTAATCCTGACCGTGAATATGAAAACAGTCCAGATGCTCACCACTCCAGGAGAACAAGATTTGAAGAATACGGCTCAGGCGTGCAAAATCGATATTGCTCGGGACGAGCAATCGTCGCCAGATCAAAGGACTGACGTCACGAAGAACAATACGAAGTTGGTAGGTAAAGGACGGTTGGGGATCTCTATTCATCCAGGCAGTTTACAGAACTGAGATCTTTCGGCCAAATAAGCCCCCCCGGAATCTAACGCTCTCCACGTCGTATCACTGGAAATCCGATACAGCGCCTTGCCATATATGGTGGAGGTGATCCTGCGTTCGAAGGACTGGGTTATGGCGTTTGATGGTCTCGTCTCCCGGTTACGAGATGATCTCAGGGATTCGAGAATAGATCTTCCTCTGGCTCACAGATTCGAGATGGCCCAGGCCGTAGTGGCTTTTTTGGAAGCCGCGGGGTGATCGCTTGCGCCAACGTGGCCAACCTGCTGCTTGCGCGCGCCACGGTTCGGCCAAAAGAGATTGCGATTCGCGCAGCGGTCGGCGCCAGCCGGGCGCGCATTGCCCGCCAACTATTGACCGAAAGCGCGCTGCTGGCGTTGACGGGCGGCATGCTGGGAATGGTAATTGCGCTTGGAGCGGTCGAAGCGTTGCGCGCGTTTGGCCCGGAGAATATTCCGCGACTGAATGAAATCGGTGTTGACGGCCGGGTGGTGGCGTTTACCTTCTTCATCTCGATGCTGACCGGCGTTGTTTTCGGATTGGCGCCGGCGCTTCGGGCTTCGCGCGTCGACCTGAACGAGACGCTTAAGGAAGGCGGGCGCGGCGCGGATAGGGGGCGTGGCCGTCACATGACGCGCAAACTGCTGGTGGTCTTCGAGGTCGCCCTGTCGTTGATCGTCCTGATTTGCGCGGGGCTGCTGATTCGCAGTTATCGACGCGTCGTGAACGCCCATCCCGGCTTCGATTCGCGCAACGTTCACGCCATGCGTTTGTCCCTGCCCGGCGCTAGATATTCCACGCCGGAATCCATCGTGGGGTTCTTCCGGCAAGTCGGTGAAAGGTTGGAACGGACGCCTGGCATCGAATCGGTCGGAACGAGT
>DASUFM010000258.1:0-9220 GCA_036274535.1 Blastocatellia bacterium | reverse complement strand
GAATTACAGCTTATGACGAAACAGCAGTCGCCCAATGTCCGTGAAATCGTCGGAGCGCATCTCTGGAAGATGCGGCGCAGCCTGGCGACGGCTCTTTTGTGCATATTCGGCTTCACGCTGACGGAACTGCTCGCGCCGTGGCCGTTGAAGATCATCTTCGATTACATTTTGCTGGGCAAACCGCTGCCGCCTTCGCTCTTATGGCTGGGCGGTTTGATGGCGCAGGGCAGGACGGTCGCAGTCATTGTCGTCTCATTGAACATCGTTCTGATCGCGGCGGGCAAAAGCCTGTTCGATTACTTCCAGTTCTATCAGACCTCGCGCGTGGGCCATCAGATGGTTCACATCCTGCGGCGCGAACTCTTCTCTCATTTGCAGGGGCTGTCGCTCTACTTCCACAACCGGGCGAGGTCCGGCGCGTTGCTCAACAGGGTGACGACCGAGACCGAAGTCTTGAAAGACACTTTCGCCGAATCGGTGATGACGGCGTCTTCTCAATTGTTGACGGTTTCCGGGATGTTCGTGATCATGTTCCTGCTCAATTGGAAACTCGCCCTGGTCGCGGCGGCGACGCTTCCGATCCTCTTCTATGCGCTCGCTTCCATCTATCAGAAGCTCAAAGTCAACGCCAGAAAGCAGCGTGAGAGCGAGGGGCTGATCGCGGCCCGGCTCAGCGAGGTCCTGACTTCGGTTCCGCTGGTCAAGGCTTACGGGCGCGAACGTTATGAGCAGGAACGATTCGACGCCGAGAGCGCGATCTCGCTGGAGCAGGGGATAGAGGCCGAACGCCTGGCCGCCGCGGCGATGCGTTCGCTCGAATTGATCAAGGCCGCCGGGTTGTGGGTTATCGTGCTTTTCGGGGCGCTGATGGCGCTCAGGAGCGAGATGACGCCCGGCGACGTGCTGGTATTCACGGCCTATCTGGCCGACATGTACAAACAACTGCGCAATCTGGCCAAGCTCTCGACGCGATATTCGCGCGCAATGGTCAGCGTACAGCGCATGCAGGAGATATTCGAAACGGAGCCCGAAAGTCGCGACGACGTTTCGGCGGTCGAGGCCCCGCGACTCAAAGGCGAGATCATCTTCAACCATGTCTCATTCGATTACGGGAACGGCAGGAAAGTTCTCGACGACGTTTCATTTACCATCGCTCCGGGGCAGCGCGTCGCATTGGTCGGCCCGTCCGGCTCTGGCAAATCGACCGTCGCCAGTCTGCTGCTGCGCTTTTACGATGCGCGTTCGGGAGAAATCAGGATAGACGGCGTGGACATCAAACGTTACAGCCGCGAAAGTCTGCGCCGCGAAATCGGCATCGTGCTGCAGGACTCGATACTCTTCGGCGCTTCGGTCCGCGAAAACATCGCTTACGGCAAACCGGACGCTTCGTTGGAAGAAGTGATCGATGCCGCGCGGCAGGCGCACGCGCATGATTTCATAGCCGCGCTGCCCGAAGGTTACGACACGATCATCGGCGAGCGCGGCGCCACGCTCTCGGGAGGCCAGCGCCAGCGCGTCTGCCTGGCGCGCGCGATCATCAAACGCCCTTCGGCCCTGATCCTCGACGAGCCCACTTCGGCCGTGGACGCCGAATCGGCGGCGCTCATTCACGACGCCCTGGAACGATTACAACAAGGCAAAACCACCATTGTCATCGCCCACAACTTCACCGCCATGGAAAAATTCGACCAGATCCTCGTCCTGAAAAACAATCGCGTGCTCGAACATGGGACGCACCAGCGCTTACTGGAACAAAAGGGCCGCTATTACCGTCTATATCAGCGACAAGCCAGAAACGAGTATTGCCCCTGAACTGGAAGGAATTGCGATTACGCTGGTGGGACAATTTTTGAACATTGTCCCACAAACGCAATCGCAACCTGCTCTAAAAATAAGTATCGCCGCCAATGAAACAATTTTTCGCTCTCCTCATTACAGGCGCCTTTTCTGTGCTTGCGCTCGCGCAGGCGCGCGCCGACCTGGTTCTGATCAACGGAAAAATATGGACCGTGGACGATAGACGGCCGGAAGTCGAAGCCGTCGCGGTTCTGGGCAATCGCATCGCCGCCGTTGGTTCCACCGAAGAAATCCGCAAATGGATCGGCGCGACTACGAAGGTGATCGATCTGCAGGGCCGGCGTGTCACGCCGGGCTTCAACGACTCGCACGTGCATTTCCTGGACGGCGGGATGGGGCTGGCGAGCGTTCAATTGCGTTACGCGAAGACGCCTGAAGACTTCCGCGACCGCATCCGCGATTTCGCCGCGAAGCTTCCCAAAGGCCGATGGATATTGAACGGGAACTGGGATCACGAGAACTGGACTCCGCCGGCGCTGCCCACTCGGCGGTTGATCGACGCGGTCACGCCTGACAATCCGGTCTTCATCAACAGGCTCGACGGGCATATGTGCCTGGCCAATTCTCAGGCATTGAAACTGGCGGGAGTGACGCGCGAAACGCCCGACCCGCCGGGCGGGACGATTGTGCGCGACGCGGACGGCGAGCCGACCGGAGTGTTGAAAGACGCGGCGATGAATTACGTCACCAGGGTCATTGCGAATCCGAGCGAGGAAGTGATGGCCGAAGCGATTCGCGCGGCCCTCGCCTATGCGGCGGAAAACGGCGTGACCAGCGTGCAGGACATGTCGGCCGCGCCGGACGTTTTCGGCGTCTACCAGAAATTGCTCGCGAACGGCGAACTGACCGCGCGCGTTTACGGCGTCCAACCTCTATCCGATTGGGGGCGGCTGGCTCGCGTGGGAGTCCGCGCCGGTTTCGGGAACGATAAGCTCAAGATCGGCGGCCTGAAAGGCTTCGCCGACGGCTCGCTGGGCTCGACCACGGCGCTGTTTTTCGAGCCCTATCTGGACGCGCCCAAAACTTCCGGACTGCCCAGTGACGAGATGTTCCCCGAAGGCAGGATGCTCGAAAACATCCTCGGCGCGGACAAGGCCGGGTTGCAGATCGCGATTCATGCCATCGGCGACAAGGCGAACAAGACCATCCTCGATATATTTGCTGAAGTCGAGAGGCGGAATGGCGCGCGCGACCGCCGCCTCCGCATCGAACACGCGCAGCACCTGCGGCCCGAAGAGATCAAACGTTTCGGCGCCGAGCGCGTGATCGCTTCGATGCAGCCTTATCACACGATTGACGACGGACGATGGGCGGAAAACCGCATCGGGCCGAACCGCGCGAAGGGAACATACGCTTTTCGCTCGCTGCTCGACGCCGGGGCCACACTGGCTTTCGGCTCCGACTGGTTCGTCGCGCCGATGGAGCCGCTGATGGGAATCTACGCCGCCGTGACCCGCCGCACGCTCGACGGCAAACGCCCGCAGGGCTGGGTTCCTGAACAGAAGATCACCGTAGCCGAAGCCGTACGCGCCTACACGATGGGCTCGGCATACGCCAGCGGCGATGAAAAGCTGAAAGGCTCGATCGAAGTGGGCAAACTGGCCGATCTGGTCGCGCTCTCAGCCGACATCTTCAAGATCGATCCCGTTGAGATCGAGAAGACAAAGGTAGTGATGACGATCTTTGATGGAAAGGTGATTTACGAGCGAAAGTGACACTCTAAATCAGACCACACAAGATTGGTACACCGATTCAGTACCGCGACCGGTAGGGAGCGTTATCCAGGCCATTGCGACGCTCCCTACCGGTCCCGGTACTGACCCAATCTTGCTTGGTCTGATTTAGATGGCAGGAATTTCAGCCGCTGATGTATTGCGGCTTCCACAGAAACAGCCATGTCGAGTAAGCGTTGATCGCTATCGATGCGAGAAGCAGCGCCAATTCAGTCAGGCCGACTTTCTTAGGCGCGTTTTCGAGCAGGATCAGAACCATCCAGGGCAGCAATACCATCGCATAGCGGTAGGAGATCTGCCATCCGCCCGTATTGCCGTGCAGCCATAGCGTGAGCGTAGTGAGCGCGACGGCGATCCATGCCAGATTTTTCAACCCTGCGTCGCGCGCGCCGCGCCTGAACAAATAAATCAGAAAAGGGCAACTCAGAAAGATTGATCCGCCGAAGCCTGTAGGCATGAGGTAGGGGAAGTGTGGAATGCGTCGCCCCGGTTCAATCAACATCGCCCAGGCATTGCCCGGGATGGCTTGAATAGAGAATATGCCGTGCTGATACCACGGCTCATTGAGTACGCCCGGAATCCTCGCGTAGCCGAAATCGAAGATGGAAGAGAACCGCGCGTAGTTGTATCCGAGCGTCAGAATTCCCAGGGCGAACGGGATCGCGGCGAAGCGGGCGATCATAGTCCATCGGCCCCTGTTGTCTTTTACTTCATCCGGCGGGGCGTGTTTGATAATCAGGTAGAAGAAAATCGGCGACAGCAGAATGAGTTCCGTGCGATTGCCGAAGGCCAGGGCGAAGAAAAGCCCGGCCAGCGCGGGGCGGTAGGCGATCAGTATGAAATAGAGCGCCCCGAGTTGGCTCACAACCGCGAATCCCAGCGCGATATGCCATGCGCCAGAGAACGCCAGATTCGCCCACATCCAGGTCCCGAAGACCGGCAAAAGCGTCAGGATCAGTCTGCGCCTGACGCCGTCGCCGTATTTCCCCGAGAGCAGATAGCAGAGCGTCGCTGCGGCGCCGGCGATTAGCGCGGCGATTACCGATCCGGGGAAAAGTTCAATAAAGCCGAGACGCTTCATTGCGGCCACCGGCAGAATGGTCAGGACGGAGCCCAGCGGGAAGACCGAGTAATAGCGCCCCTCCAGCGGAACCATTTCATTCAACCATTCTGGAGGGCGTTCGGTCAGGCCTGCTTTGCCGTCCAGAATCGCCTGGGCGATGCGGAATGTGTAATCGTAATAGGAGTCTGAATGGGCGTCCGAGTGTGGATAAGAGAAGTAATCAACGGCGAAGACTCCGATGAACAGAGCCGTGGGGATTAGTTTCTGATAGCGCGCAAAAAGTGACGCTGATTCAGCGCCGCCGAGGTTCGAATTTTTCGACTCCGTTTTATCCATGTTCCCGGTTAGCCGAAACGATGAATATAGACAGGATTTACAGGGTTTTTCAGGATTATATGGATTGAATCAATCCTGAGAAATCATGTAAATCCTGTCTATTTTATGGAGAGAGTCAAAAGATTGTGTCAGTGATCGGAACTCTGGTTCCGTTCTCGATCGCGGGAGACCGCGTCTCGTGGTTTGGGGGATGATAAGTATCTTTGAGTTTTTCGATTTCAGTTTCAAAGATATCGAGGGCGGCGCGGGCGGCGGCCTGATGCGCGCCTTTGATAGTCGCGCCTTCGCCGGTCGCGAAACTCTGGCCGTTGACGCGCAATTCGACCCGGAAAACGCGGCGATGATCGGGCCCCAGACTCTCGACTATGGCGTATTGTGGCGTAGGCAGTCCGACTGATTGCAGGCGCTCCTGCAGCGCGGTCTTGTAATCGGTGGCGGTAAGGTCCTGCGGATCGATCTCGGCTAGCGTGTCGGCGAACTCTCGCCGCACAAAATCCCTTGCGGCCTCAATGCCACGATCGAGGTAAATGGCTGCGAGCAGCGCCTCATAAGAGTCGACGAGCAGAGCCATTTTGTTTCGTCCCCCGGTTTTCTCCTCGCCCCTGTTAAGCAGCAGGTAACTGCCGAGGCGAAGCCGGGCGGCCTGTTTTTGCAGATTGACCGCGCTGACAGTGTAAGCGCGCATTTTCGAGAGAGTTCCTTCGGTCTGGGCCGGATAGAGTTCCAACAGCCATGCGCTGATCAGGAATTCCAGCACGGCGTCGCCCAGAAATTCCAGAGCTTCATTGTGAGGTGGACGTGGGTCGGCCTGCTCGTTCGCGTATGAGCGATGGGTCATGGCCCTGCGAAGCAGCTTGCGATCACGGAAGAAATATCCGATCTCTTCTTCGAGTTGCGAGAGCATTTCCTCGAAGGAAGATGGCGTCGCATCGGAGTTGTGCGTTTGATTTTCAGTCGCTATATCGCTCACGAGGATTACCGGCGCCCCTACTTAACCTCTACCACGTTTCTTGCCCTTCACAACGCCCTTTTTATCGGCCGTGGATTTGGCTCCATTGCTGCCGCCATTACTACCGGAAGCCGGGGCGACGGCGGGCCCGCCCGCTTGCAGCTTGACAGCGCCAGTGGCGGTCCCCGCGGGGGCTGCCGCAGGCGCGTTCAAATTGCTTGCGTCTTCAGGTTTGGCCGGAACAGGCACGTTTGCGACGGTCGGATCGTCCGCGTAGTTCTTGATGTATTCCAGGGCCTTGTCCGGCGCATCCGTCCGGAATTTCCAAAGAACGTCGAAATCCGCTTTGACGGCGTCGTATAAGGCTTTACCGGCCGGTCCGGTGGCCGTCGCGAGGACTCGGGCATATTCCGGAATCAGTTTGGTGTCGAGCAGTTCGTTGACTTTCTTGAAAGCTTCTTTGCCCGCGTCAGTGACCTTGGTCGCGTCATCCATCGCGTCGTATGGCTTTCTTATTTCTAAATATTGGGCGTTATAGATTTGCGTGCGCAGGTAGTAATTGTAAGGGTCTTTCCAGCCGACGCCCTCTTTGCCCTTCACTTGAATGGCTTTGGCAAGATATTCGAGGGCGAGATTCTCGTCGCCTTTCGCCGGGATTATCAATTGCCAGCCTAGAAATTGATTCATCTGAGCCTGTATTATTTCACGCAGCGGCTGCCACTCTTCTTTCTTCCAGCCTTCCGGCGCGGCGGCGGGTTCGAAGGTTTTCAGCGCGGTTTCGGCGTAGCCTTTGACTCTGTCGAAATTCTTATAGGCCAACTCTCCCATCGCGCTGAAAGCCCCGGCGCGGGCCAGTTGTCCGATGACAAACTGCTGTCCCGGTTGCAGCGCCAGGTATTCATCACCGGCGGTAAAGAGTGTCTCGAGCTTGGCGACGCTCTGAGGCGGGGCGTAGAATGCGTTCAACGCCGCCTGGAATTTCTCCCAGGCTTTATTTTGCTCATACGCCTTGATCTTTCCCTTCGCGTGACCCAGGTATGTGCTCTTGGAGTATTTCTCGACCAGTTCCTTGGATTGCTGGTAGCACTTTTCCACGTCTGTCGGTTTCTTCGTGAAACAGGTGTCGTACCAGGCGCGCTCGAACTCGGCCTGCGCGTCGTCCTGCGCGTTCGCGGCGCATGGCGTAAGCGCGACGAGGCCAGCCAGGGATATCAAGGCGATAAATAAGCTAAACTTCTTCATAAGCACTGAATCCTCCACAGTCTTCTTCAGTCTTCTTCTCGGAATCTTCCCAGGTCTCGTAATCGGAATTCAGGGATTGGGTGAGCCGGGATGCCGACACGACATTTGATAACGCTGCGCTAGCAGCTTTACCAAGAACTTATCAGATGAAACGGTATTTTGCATGAATCAGGGGGCTTGTCAAACCACACTGCGGATTGCGGATTGCGGATTGCGGATTGCGGATTTAAATATTTTTTTGATGTCGCCGGCGAATGATTGCGCAGTATTCCTGGTTTTATCACTCCCGCGCGAGAATACTCCACTCATAGCCGCTAGGCTTGAGTGGAGATGAATCGCGCAAATTTTCGATTCCAATTTCTCTGACTGTAGTAAGATCGCAGCAACATACGTTAATACGAATGGACTTGCTCGACCGGTAGAATGAACCGTCGAGGCCATCCATTGCGGCTCTTTGAAACTCCAGCTAGTGCGTTGTGGAAGGAAGTCTTCCACGTAAAAGTTAGAACGCTGAAGTAGAGAAACAAGCCGGTGGTCTTAACCTACCACCATCAGGGCCGGGCAGGCCCTTAGGGGAGCAGGCGAGGATTCGCTTGCGATGAACCTGGAACCTACCAGGCGGCAGACCTGGAATCTCCATCTATAACGCGCAAGCGTTTAGATGGAGTGGATGTCAATCTCGCAATCCGCAATCAATTATCTGCGCCTTCTGGGCTTCGGTTTGGCCTTGGTCTTGGCCTTGCTCTTGGCCGGCGTCGATTTGCCGCCATTGCCGTTCGCCGGCGCCTTGCCGCCATTGGCGGACGGAGCCTTTGTGACCGTGGCGGGGGCGGTTGTCGGAGCGGGAGCGGCCAATGCGCCCGAATCCTCCTTTGCCGGAATCGGAATCGAAGCGATGGTCGGGTCAGCGGCGTAGCTCTTGATGTAATCGGCGGCTTTCTCTTTTGCGCCGGTGCGGTAATCCCACAAGGTGTCGAAAGTAGGTCTGACCTGGTCGGCGTAAGTTTGGTTTTCTTTGCTGGTGGCCGTCGCGAGGACTCGCGCATATTCCGGGATCAGCTTGTTGTCGAGCAGGTCGTTGACTTTCTTGAGAGCCTCTTTGCCCGCGTCACCGACCTTGGTCGCGTCATCCATCGCGTCGTACGGCTTTCTCAACTCGGAGTATTGGTTGTTATAGATGATTGTGCGCAGGACGTAATTGTACGGATCCTTCCACCCGACGGGGTCTTTGCTCTTCACCTGAATGGCTTTGGCCAGATATTCGAGCGCGAGATTCTCGTCGCCTTTCGCCGGGACTATCAACTGCCATCCCAGGAACTGATTCATCTGGGCCTGTACTATCTCACGCAGCGGCTCCCACTCTTCTTTCTTCCAGCCTTCCGGCGCGGCGGCGGGTTCGAAAGTTTTCAGCGCGGTTTCGGCGTAGCCTTTGACCTTGTCGAGATTCTTATAGGCCAACTCTCCCATTGCGCTGAAAGCCCCGGCGCGGGCCAGTTGTCCGATGACAAACTGCTGTCCCGGTTGCAGCGCCAGGTATTCATCACCGGCGGTAAAGAGTGTCTCAAGCTTGGCGACGCTCTGAGGCGGGGCGTAGAATGCGTTCAACGCCGCCTGGAATTTCTCCAAAGCCTTATTTTGCTCATACGACTTGACGTTCTTCCTCGAATTATCGCCGTATGAGCTCTTGGGATATTTCTCAATCAATTCCTTGGATAGCTGGTAGCATTTCTCCGCATCTTTCTTCTGGTAGCAGGTGTCGTACCAATCACGCTCGAAGGCGCCCTGCTTATCGTCTTGCGCGCCCGCTTTCAAAGTGGAAAGTGTGAGGCAGCCGGCCAGCAACGTTAATGCGATCAACGGGCTATATTTCTTCATATGGAATTTATCCTCCACAGTCGTTGGTCTTTATCTAGGAATCTTCCCGGATCTTAAAATCAGAGCTCAGGGGTTGGGGTTGTCGCGGCGAAACGCGACTCTGAAATCTAACCACTTTACTTGAGCGCCTTTGAAGAGACGCAGACACGTCTTGACGCTATTGAC
>DASUFM010000257.1:0-8183 GCA_036274535.1 Blastocatellia bacterium | reverse complement strand
GGCGTCAGGATGGGGCAGCTTTCGATTTCGCAAACCTCGCGCGATCCGGCGCGGAAATAACCGATGCGCGCGCGCCCGTTCTCGTCGCGCGCGACTTTGATCTCGGCGCGCGAACGATAGCCGAATTCTTCGGACGAGCGGACGTGGATCTCTTTGTCCCATTCGATGGCGCCGATGCGTCGCAGCGATTCGCGCACGAAGGAAGCTTTCGCCTCGAGCTGCGCGGGATAATCCAGATGCTGCAACTGGCAGCCGCCGCAGACGCCGAAATACTGGCAGGGCGGCGTGCGGCGCAGCGGCGACGGATCCAGCAACTCTTCGATCACGCCGCGCGCATAATTGCGCTCGCATTCGACGATTCGGATGCGAGCGAAATCGCCGGGCGCGGCCAGAGGCGCGAAGACGGCTTGCGAGCCGATGTGCGCCAGGCCGTCGCCGCCATAAACCAGCTTCTCGATCGCGACTTCATAGCTTTCGCCGATCGCAACCGATCTGCCGGCGTTTGGCGCCGAGTCGATAACTTCCGCTGGTGTAGCCATAGTCTTCATCCGCTTCAAAGATAGAACAGACTCAATCGCGGAACCTCGTGGATTTCGCGCAGCCGTTGCGCTACGAAGTTGTCGAGCGTCTGTTCATACACTTCCCGCTCCATACTCTGTTTGTAGCGGCGCAGCTTTTCACCTGCTTCTTTTCGCAACTGTTTGAGCTTTTCCTCGCCGGCATGTTCCTTCAATCCATCGAGGATCACTTCTTCGACCATCATCAGATCCATTTCGAGCAGTTCGGGCGAAACGGCGCCGGACGTTTCCACGTCCTCGATGATTTGAGAGAGGCGATCCGACACGCGATCGAGAGTCTCTCGAAAAATCGGATCGATCTGTTTTGCCTCCAGGCGCCACAACGCTTCACATTGAGTTTTCAAAAACTCAATGATCGTGGCGGGGGAGAATTGCGCCGCGCCATTGCCGTTTTGCGCCACGCCGTTTCCGTCACTTCCAACTACGCCATTGGCCGCGCCATTGGCCGCGCCATTGGATGCGCCATTGGATGCGCCCACACGAGATTCGACGTATTCCTGAAACAGCGCTTCGACTTCCTGCTGGCAGAAGAACAACGAATTGACCTTGCGCCCGCGGTTGAGCCGCTGATCGTATCCGTCGAACGAGGAATTGATGCCGCGTAGTACTATATGCAGTGGAATGCCGCGCTTCTTCCAGGTTTCGATCAGTGTCCAGTCGAGCGGAGAGACCATCATGTGACTGCCGCGCCGCTTAACAAACTCTCCTTCGATTTCGGTGAAATAGTTGAAGTAGTTCATCATTGAATAGCTAAGGCGTCTCACTCTCCCAACTCGATCCAGTTCATTCATGTATTTTCATTCGTGGGGAAGTCGACAATCACATCTTAACTCTCACATCATCTCTGTACAACTTGCGAGTGTGTGATCGAGTGTCGATGATGAAGAAAATTTTGTGAATCGGCGCCGCGAGCGGCGCCGAGCGCGCTTCTGATTGAATTCCGCTCGCTACTGCTCGCGGTACTGATTGCGATGGGAAATTTTCAGGCTGAAGAATGCCGGGCGGATAAGTCGGTGTCCTTGCGAAGTTTTGTTACGTCGCCGGTCAGAATCATTCTCAGGTCGCCGCCGTCCACCATGAGTCGCAGCGCTCCGGTTTCGGTCAATCCGTCGGTCACGCCGGTGAGTCGTTCTTTACCTATCGTGACAGCGATTCGCTGGCCACGCGCATAAGTCGAAAGCCGGCTCCAGCGATCGATGATCGCCGCGGGCTCATCGCGCCTCCATGTCTCATGCCATTGCGCGATCTTTTCGAGCAGACGGTCGCGAAACTCCTCGACGGCGATTCGCTCGCCGGTTTCGATCGCGAATGACGTCGCCGTCTCGCTCAGTTCGGGCGGAAAGGACGGATGATTGAGATTGACCCCGACGCCGAGAATGACTCGCATCGATTCCGAACCCGCGCTGACGGCTTCGGCGAGAACGCCGCTGATCTTGCGTTCATTGACCATCACGTCGTTGGGCCATTTGATGTCGACGCCGTTGACGCCGCGCTCGATGAGCGTCTCGGCGACGGCGACGGCGGCCAGCAGGGCCGTCAACGGGAGCTTCGAAAAGAGCTCGCTTCCGGGTAGAAAGAGGACGGATAGATAGAGTCCGTCGCCCGGCGCCGAATACCACGCCCGTTCGCGACGCCCGCGGCCGGCGGTCTGCTCATCGGCGACGACACATGTGAACTCCGGCGCGCCGGCCATCGTTTTGAGTTGATCGTTTGTCGAACCCAGCGAGTCGAAATGATGAATTGTGAATGGAGGATGATGAATGATCATACTACGCCGGCTTGATCTTGAAACTGATGTCGACTGCGGGGGCTGAATGGGTCAACGCGCCGATCGAGATCAGATCGGCGCCGGCCTCGGCGTACAGGCGCACGTTCGAAAGGTTGATTCCGCCCGAGGCTTCCAGCAATACGCGGCGGTCATCGCCTTCATGCCGGCGCGCGATCTGAACGGCCTGGCCGACCATCTCGGGAGTCATGTTGTCGAGCAGCAGAATGTCGGCGCCCGCGTCCAGAGCCTCCTTGACCTGTTCCAGAGTGGCGACTTCGACTTCGATCTTGTGCAAATGGCCGGCGGCTTCGCGCGCGCGGCGCACGGCCTCGGCGACGCTGCCGGCCAGCGCCAGATGGTTGTCCTTGATCAACACCCCGTCGTCCAGTCCCATGCGATGATTGCTTCCGCCGCCGGCGCTCACCGCGTATTTCTCCAGCATTCGCAGCCCCGGCGCAGTCTTGCGCGTGTCGACGATCTTCGCTTTCGTGCCCGCGACGGCCTGGACGTACTGGCGCGTCACAGTGGCGATGCCTGAAAGATGTTGAAGGAAGTTCAACGCGACGCGCTCGGCCGAAAGCAGCATCTGAGCGTCGCCGATCACGCGGGCGAAGATCTTGCCCGACTTGATCTCATCGCCGTCGGCCACGGTCGATTCAATCTGAATGTATTCGTCGAACCAGCCGAAAACCAGGTCGGCGACCTCGAGTCCCGCCAGAATCAGATCCTGTTTGGCCATGAAGCTGCCGCGCGCGTTCAGTCCGGAACGCACGGTCGAACGAGATGTGATGTCGCCGCGCCCCAGGTCTTCGTCGAGCGCGCGATTGACTATTTCACCGGCTACAAATAGATCGAGTGGGTTGAGCATAGCAGGCAGATGTCAGATGTCAGATGTCAGATGTCAGATGTCAGATGTCAGATGTCAGATGTCAGATGTCAGATGTCAGATGTCAGTGAGGAATAGATGCCAGACTTCTGCATTGCTCATCACTGACATCTGACATCTGACATCTGACATCTATTCATAGGGCTTCGATCACCGCGCGGAGCTTCGCGATCTGATCGTCGAGTTCTTCGGCGCGGGCGCGCGTCGTTTCTACCACGTCGGCGGCCGCGCGGCTGATGAAGTCATGATTGGAGAGCCGTTTTTCAAGGCCCCCGTGTTCGTTGATCAATTTGTTCAATTCTTTTTCGAGGCGCGCGCGTTCCTTCTCGAAATCGATCAGCCCTTCGAGGGGGACGGCGATTTCGGAGGCGCCAACGACGGCGCGCGCCGAGCCGCGCTTCGCGCCGAGCTTATCGACGATTTGCAGTTCCTCGATTCGCGCCAGCCGTTTGATGTGGTCTTCCATGCCCGCGACCAGGTCTCGCGTCGCGGCGTCGGCCGGAGCGATCTCGGCCTTCAACGGGATCGAAGGCGCGATGTTGAACGTCGAACGGATGTTGCGCAATCTGGCGATCAGTTCGATGACCGTCGACATCTCGCGTTCGGCGCGCTCGTCTATGCTCGCCTGATCGCCCGGAGTGAATTCCGCCAGGCTGATAGTCTCGCCCTTGTGCGGCAATCGCTGCCACAATTCCTCGGTGATGAACGGCATGACCGGGTGCAGCAGACGCAGGCTGTGTTCCAGGATGTAGACGATCCGGCGCTTGACCGCCCTCGCCTGCAGAGAGGATTGCGGCGTGGGTTCTTTCGCCGTCACGAAGGGCTTCGACAGCTCGATGTACCAGTCGCAGAAATCGTTCCAGAAGAAATGATAGAGCGCCTGAGCCGCCTCGTGGAAACGGAATTCGGCCAGTGCGCCGCGGACTTCCGCGGCGACCCGATTCAAGCGGCTCAGAATCCACTGGTCGGCCAGTTCCGGCGGCGCCATCTCGGTCTCCCAATCGAGCGGCCTTCCGCCCTGGGTGTCGAGCACGTCATCGCAATTGAGCAGGACGAAGCGCGTGGCGTTCCAGATTTTATTGGCGAAGTTGCGAGCCGATTCGAGCTTCGACTCCTGCAGCGTAAGCGACAGACCGGCGGTAGATGCGGCGGTCAGCGCGAACCGCGCCGCGTCCGTGCCGTATTTGTCGAAGACTTCCAGTGGATCGATCACGTTGCCTTTGGACTTCGACATCTTCTGGCCTTCGGGGTCCAGCACGAGCGCGTTGATGTATACCGTCCGGAACGGGACCTCGCCCATGAATTTCAACCCCATCATCATCATTCGCGCGACCCAGAAGAAGATGATGTCGAACGCCGTCACCAGCGCGTCGGTCGGATAGTATGTTTTCAAATCTTCCGTCTGCTCCGGCCATCCGAGCGTCGAGAAGGGCCAGAGCTGCGACGAGAACCATGTGTCCAGCACGTCTTCTTCTTCGCGCAGGGGGGCGTTCGGGTCGGCGCCGCGCTCAGCCAGTCGTCGCCGCGCCTCCTGCTCGTCGCGCGCGACGACTATCTCCCCGTCAGGCGTATACCAGGCTGGAATGCGGTGCCCCCACCACAACTGGCGGGAGACGCACCAGTCCTGAATATTTTCGAGCCAGTTGAAATAGATCTTCGCCGCGCTTTCGGGCACGAACTTCGTTTTACCCTCGCGCACGGCCGCGATCGCGGGCTCGGCGAGCGGCTTCATTCGCATGAACCACTGCGTAGAGAGCAGCGGCTCTATGGCGACGCCGCTTCGCTGGCAATGGCCGACGTTGTGCGTGTAATCCTCAGTCTTCAGCAGCAGGCCCAGCGCTTCCAGATCGGCGATCACCAGTTTGCGCGCTTCGTAGCGGTCCAGGCCGCGATATTTTTCCGGCGCGGCGTCCGTGATCTTCGCGTCTTTGCCGATGACCTGTATGAATTCCAGGTTGTGGCGGCGGCCCATCGCGAAATCGTTCGGGTCGTGCGCCGGCGTGACTTTGACGAAGCCCGTTCCGAAATCCTTCTCGACGATCTCGTCCTGAATGAACGGCAGATCGCGCCCGACCAGCGGCAGCTTCATGCCCCTGCCGGCGAGGGCCAGATAGCGCTCGTCTTCGGGATTGAACGCGACGGCCGTGTCGCCCAGCATCGTTTCGGGCCGCGTCGTCGCGACGACTATGAAGTCGCCGTCAGGCGTTTTAAGCCATCCGGAAAATTCGGTCTGTTCCGCATAAGCCTCTGACAGTCCTTCAGCGTGGGCCACGCGGCTCGTGACTGCGCGCCCGACCGGATAGGCGATGTGATAAAGCTTACCCTTGACCTGCTTCATCTCGACCTCGAGGTCGGAGATGGCCGTCTGCAATCCCGGCGACCAGTTGATCATGTATTCGCCGCGGTAGATCAGCCCTTCGTCATAGAGGCGCACGAAGACCTCCTTGACCGCGTTCGACAGGCCTTCGTCCATCGTGAAGCGCTCGCGCGTCCAATCAACCGAATCGCCGAGAACGCGCATCTGTTTCTGAATCGTCCCGCCCGAATGGGCTTTCCACTCCCAGACGCGCTCGACGAATTTCTCGCGGCCCAACTCGCGCCGGCTCAGACCCTGCTGCGCAAGCTGTTTTTCGACGACCATTTGCGTGGCGATTCCGGCGTGATCGGTCCCCGGCAGCCACAGCACTCTGTCGCCCGACATCCGGCGCCATCGCGCCAGCACGTCCTGCAAAGTGTGATTGAGCGCATGGCCCATGTGCAGATAACCCGTCACATTCGGCGGAGGAATGACCATTGAAAATATGCGGGCTTTCGGATCTGTGTTCGTTTCAGGCGAGAAGTAATGGCGGGCCTCCCAGATCGGATACCATCGCCTTTCGACCTCTTTAGGATCGTATGCTTTCGGAATTTCCATGTTAATCGATGTCCAGAAGATTCTCCGGGTCACGGAACGGGGCGCTTGTATGTTCAGGGAAAAGCTGGCGTTTTACCAGTTCGGCCACTTCGGGCGCGACCCGCCGCGCGATCTCGCCGCTCAATTTTTCAAACAACTGCGCGGAGACCCGATTCACTATTTCATCGATGACGCTGTGCGGAATGACCATGCGCTCCTGCGGTTCATAAGAAATCACGCCGGCCGGCGACTGGATTGGGGAGCGGTCGAGGAACGCGTCATGGCGCCTGACCTGATTCATGGTTTGTATGGATGTGGCATCGGGGAGTATGTCATCCAGTTCCAGTATGTTGTCCATATTTAGGTCCTCTATGATTTCGACTTCACTGGGAGGGCTTGTGATCGGGAGCGCGCCCGAAAGACGTCCGGGCGGATCGCTCTTCAGCATCGTCCCATTTTCAACGCCGTTCTCCGAGGCCGGCTGGGCCGACCGCCTCAGCAACTCATCTATCTTCGCTTTCTTCGAATTGAATTCCGCCGTGATGGACCTTTTCTGAATTCCTTCGCGAGGCGCGGTCAAACCGCCTTCAGTGGAGGCGGCAGGGGTAATGGGGGCTCCAGGGAATTCGGCGACGTTTTTGCGATCCATCAGATTTTTTACAATAGAGATCAGCATACGAATTGATTGAAAAGGCTTCGTCAGATGATGATCGGCGCCGATGCGCCGGGCGCGCTCTTCATCAAAGGGTTCGAAGGCCGGAACCAGCAAAATCACCGGCGTATCTCCCATTTCCGGATGGGTTTTGACAAACTCACAAATCTCATAGCCGTTCTTTCCCGGAATGGATATGTCTGCCATTACCAGAGCCGGCCTCAGGCGGCGCAACCGATTGATCGCCTCATCGCCGTTATTTACCGCTATCACGTCGACGCCTTCGTCCGAAAAGGTCAGCGTAATGATCTTCTGCACTGTCACGCTGTCATCGGCGAGCAATATTTTGTGATCCACAACAACCTCCGATTCGATACAGCAACGGCGGGGGGCGCCGCCAAGCCGATTATTATACAAGAGGGGAATGGCCAGAGTCTAAATCAGGAGAGGCAAGTTATTAAACAAAAAGGACAGACAGGACAGACAGGATAGATATGTCCTGTCTGTCCTGTCTGTCCTTTTTGTTGAGGAATCAACGCGAATTTTTATTTAGAAACGCCGGGAGAGTCTTTCTTCTCTTTTTTATTCTTAGAATCTTTATCTTTCTTATCTTTCTTCTTCGGCTCGCCGTTTTTAGCTTCGGGAGCGGGTTGATTGGCGCTCGATCCATTACCCGCTTCGGCGTTCGCCGGCGCGGCGGCGGGGGACAAAGCCTCGGCCTGCTCAGGCGCGGCCTGGCGGTTCTGGGTCGATCGAATCGACTTCGTGCCCGGCTGGTTGCTTGACTCGGAGGCGTTTACGGTAGCTTTAACTTCTTCCTTCTCCTGCCCCTTCCTGCTCAGCAGCACCCCATCCGGAGAGATCTCCAGACCGTTGTGGCCGGTGATCAACGCGAATTTGCCTATGAAACTCGGGCGTTCGGGCGCGGGGTTGTCGTTGCTCGGCTCGGGGATGGGTTTGTTGAGTTTTTCCAGATACTCTTTGCCTTTACCCGCGAATTCGCTCTTCGAGAAATCACGCACCAGTCTGGTGAAAAATTCCGCGGCCTCCTCCGGCTGTTCCTGCTCGACCAATGACACGCCCATGCGATAAAGCGTTTCATCGAGGTAGCTGAAGTTCGGGAAGTTAGCGATGATCTCGCGCAGCCGGCCTTCGGCGGCTTTATTCGCCTGGCGCTTGTCCTGGTAAAATCGCGCGATGTCGAGTTCGTGCAATCCACGCACCTGCTGCACCGTTCTGAGGTCAGTTTGAACCCTCTCCAACTGGGGAGGAGAATTGCGGCAAGCCAGTTCGGCGTTCTTCAATTGCTGCTCGGCCTGCGCGGCCATCGACGCGTCGCGATTGTAGGCGCCCATCTGGCGCATATAAGACATCGCGATTCGATGTTTGACGTCACAGATTTTCGG
>DASUFM010000256.1:0-2084 GCA_036274535.1 Blastocatellia bacterium | reverse complement strand
GCCAAATCCAGCGCAAAAATATCCCCCGCGTCATCGTTTCCGCCGCTTCTTTGCATGGTGAACATTTCTTTGATCTCTTTGACGGTCGTCGCATCTTCCGGCGACTTGTCTTTACGAATGAAGCCGACCAGTCGCGGGAAGCGCAAAGCGAGACCGATCCCTTCCTCATTCTGCGCGCAGGTATGGATCGGTGAGCGGGTGATCTCGTCCGCGAGAACAGTGACGACATATTTCGGCTCGGTCCACACATCGGGAGTCAGCCGCGAATCGACCCGCGCGGGCCTGGACGAAACCTTTGTCTTATCCAGCGACTCTCTGAGCTTGATCCATTGCTCTTCGCTCAGCCCGCCGCCTATCTTGGCGACGGCTTGAAATGAGTCCGTCCCGACGTCATAGCCCGCCGCCAGCAACGCGCCGATGCCAAGCCGTGCGCGAACTAAGGAAGAAGGAGAGCGAGATCGTCTCGGTCGTTGAGGAATCGCTCTCATCCATTCGCGTGGTCAAAGCCTTCGCGCGGGAGGATTACGAAGAGAAACGCCTCGACCGCGAGAGCCGCGCGAGCAAAGACCGTGGGGGCCACATCACATCGAGTGATCGGCGGCAGGGAGTTTTTAATTTCTAGATCAGAGTCTTGCAGGATCGGAGGATCGGGCGGCGCTGATTTCATTCTGTGCGCATATGCGATACAGACTGAACACTCGCCCATTGTGTTGGGTCACTTCACGCCAAATATCGCAGTATTCCGCCTCAGTCCCCGTCAAACAGTCGCGTTTCCTTCCGGCATCCGGTTTGCCATAAGTGAAAAAAGATGGGAGTCGTCTTCGATCAAGACAATCAAATGCTGGAGGAAAGTCATGAACAGAAATCTATTATTCATTGGCGGGATCGGCCTCGGCGCGGGGCTGAGGTACATTTTCGACTCCGACAGAGGCAGAAGGCGCAGGGCGACCGCGCGCGATGTGACGCATCACATAGCCAACGCGCTTGATGACGCGGTCGGGAAGGCTTCACGAGATCTGAGCAACCGCGCCCGGGGACTCGTGGCCGAACTCGATTCGATCTTCCGATGCGAAGAGGCGGATGATGATGTGGTCGCTAAGAGGATTAGATCAAAACTCGGCCGTGCGGTTTCGCACCCGCACGCCATTCACGTCGCCGTCAATCACGGCCGCGTCACGTTGAGCGGGCAGGTTCTGGCGAGCGAAGTCGATCAACTCCTCAAGCGCGTCTGGTCAGTTCGCGGCGTCACGGGCGTCGAGAACAAGCTCGAAGCTCACGAGCAGGCGGGAGGCGTTTCTTCGCTGCAGGGCGGAACACCACATCATGGCGAAACGCCAGAACTAATGCAGTCAAACTGGTCGCCCGCCATAAGATTTTTAGCCGGAATCGGAGGAGGCGCGCTGACGCTTTACGGCGCTCGCCGGAAAGACATCTTCAGCGCGGTGGTCGGACTTGGTCTGGTCACGCGCGGCCTGACGAATATGAGGGTGGAGGATTTGATCGGCCTTAGCGGCAGTCACGGGATCGCCGTGCAGAAGACCATCACAATTAACGCGCCCGTCAGGAAGGTTTTTGAACTCTGGAGCCACCACGAAAACTTCCCGCGCTTTATGTCCCGTGTGCGCGAGGTGAAAGACCTGGGCAATGGCCGTTATCACTGGACGGTGGCCGGGCCTGGCGGGATTCCGGTCGAATGGGAAGCCGTGATCACAATTCCTCCTCTCTACTCAACACCGCCTTCAAACCCGGGCGTCGCCTTCACTTCCTTCTCAGGAACCTCTGTCAGCGTCGCCTCGGTCAGCAACAGCGTGCTCGACACAGAGACGGCGTTCTCTAGCGCGATGCGTATGACCTTGGTCGGGTCAATGATCCCGGCCTCCATCAAATCCACGTATTCGCCGCGCGCCGCGTCGAATCCGTAATTGCCCACGCCCTTACGCATATCGTTGACCACGACGCCGCCGTCGAACGAGGAGTTTTCGGCGATCTGGCGCGTCGGCGCTTCGAGCGCGCGTTTGAGAATCAGGAGTCCTGTGCGCTCGTCGCCTTCGCATTTTTCGGCTTCGGCCTCGACAGCGTCTATC
>DASUFM010000255.1:0-3777 GCA_036274535.1 Blastocatellia bacterium | reverse complement strand
AATCGGATTGACGCTGCTGGGCGCCGTCATCGGCGGCGCCGGCGCTGTCGGGCTGACACGAATGATGAAGAGCTGGCTCTTCGGCGTCAGCCCCACCGACCCATTGACGTTCGCGGCGGCTGCGCTGCTGCTGATAGTCATTGCTCTGCTGTCTTGCTGGATCCCGGCGCGGCGAGCTACTAAAGTCGCTCCAATCACAGCGCTCCGTTTCGAGTGAGGCCTCTCTTGTTCGACAAACTTTCACAACTCTGGCGCAGACTGCTCTTCTACTTGCGGCGAGATCAATTCAATCGCGAACTGGAAGAGGAGATGCGGTTTCACCTTGAGTTGAAGGCGCAGGAGAACGCCGGGGCCGGGATGGCGCCGATGGAAGCGCGCTACGCCGCGCAGAGGCAATTC
The DNA here is from genome assembly GCA_036274535.1 of Blastocatellia bacterium. GTDB lineage: Bacteria > Acidobacteriota > Blastocatellia > RBC074 > RBC074 > JAJVID01. The sequence continues at coordinate 3,378 of DASUFM010000255.1, read as the reverse complement.
GGCAATCTAACACTATTACTGGAGGTGAGCCGCGATATGTGGGCAGTCAGATCGATCGAAACTTTCTTTCAGGATTTGCGCTATGGCGCGCGGATGCTAATGAAAAATCCCGGCTTCACGTTGATTGCGGTGGTGACGCTGGCTCTGGGGATCGGGGCCAATACGGCGATTTTCACGATCGTAAATGCCGTGCTTTTACGTCAATTGCCTTACCCACAGGCCGAACGCCTCGTGGCTGTCGGCGCGCAATTCGGCAGCGTCCGGTTGAATGCGGTGGACGATCCGCGCTTCCTGTTTTGGCATAAGCATCAGAAATCGTTTGAGGCGCTGGCGGCGCATATGGGTATGGGTGGCGTAAATCTGACCGGCGATGGCCTGCCGGAACTAGTCTCGGGGCAACGCGTCTCGATAGACTTTTTCCATGTGATGGGCATTGCGCCTGCGGTGGGCCGCGGTTTTACGCCGGAAGAAGATCGCAATGGCGGAGCAAAAGTCGCCGTGCTGAGTGATGCGTTTCTGGACCGATCTTGCCCGGCACAAAGGCCGGGGCGATCTCGTTCGGCGCAAAGCCGCGGCCCAGCGCCGGCGCAACGCCAAGCAGATGAAACAAATTCGGCGATGCCCATGTAACAGCGATTTCCATGGGCTCGGCGCCTTCCCGTAACGCGAAAACTCCGCCCAGGAACGGCGCCATCCCCGCAGTTTCCTCAATGACCGCGTCGGTTTTCTGCAGTTCCACGATATCGGTTCCGGCCAGTGAGTCGCGCTGAACATCGGCGATGGGACGTAAATCACGCCAGACGTAGTACAGGTCGCCGGGATCCTTATAAGGCATCGGATCAATCAGAACCTTCTGCACTGCGGTATATACCACAGCGAACATACCGAGCCCGATGGTCAGCGTGCCAATTGTCGATGCCGCAAAGATCGGAGAGCGCGCGAACCGCCGTCTGACGAGTTCGACATCACGGCCCCAGTTCCCGGCGCGCCGCCACATGGCCGCCGGGCGCGCCCGCTCGGCGACGCCGTTGCGCAGCGAGTCGACCAACGCGCGGCCCCAAAGCGCTATGAGGCGGATACTCCCGCCGGTTTTCAGAGCGTCGCAGGCGCGATCCATGTACGCATCGACCACTGCGTCGCCCATTTCGTCGCGGAAGTCGGGCGGATAGAGACAACGCAGGAGCCGGAACCAGCGCTCCGACAGCTTGATCATGCGATTTCGCGTCATTTGACTTCCTTCGGCAGCAATCCTCCAAGGCGCGCCGCCTGCGTCAGCAATTCCAGCCGTTGCGCCTCCGCGCGCGCAACGCGCCTGCCTGCGCTCGTGATGCGGTAGTAGTTCCGGCGTTCGTCGCTCCTGTCCGGCGCCGGCCGACGGGCCGCAGCCTCTATCAAACCGGCCTCGGCCATGCGCGCCAGCGCGCGGTACATCGTCCCCACGTCAGGGACCGACGTCTCGCCTCGCGCTTCAATGTCCTGAATGATTCCGTAGCCGTGCCGTTCGCCGGAAGCGAGACTGAGAAGAATGTGAAACTCGACCTGACGCAATGGCAGGCGCTTTTCCATATCGCGGCGTCGATCCATGCCCATGAACTTCCCTCCCATCTGAATACGCAATATCATATGTGGCGCGCATATAGTATATGCACGCCACATGTACCATTGTCAAGACTCAGAGATTGGTTCCCGCCGGCGAGTCGCGCTATACCATGCGCTGCCAATATAGAAGGCCGGGTTTTCGATCGGATCTTGATCGTTTCTTAAACAGCCCTTTCCGTTCGCAGGTACTTTGCCACAATCCTTCTCAATTGCGGGTATGCCAACGATTCGGCCCCGAGTTCTTCACCTTCTCTGACCAAGACCAAGATTACTGATTGAAATGGCCCATTTCTGTAAGAATCATTGTCACGGATTTATACCCAGCGCGCCGTGGAAATTCTCTCATGAGCAGGCAACGATCAGCGGCGCTGTGAGCAGGTCGAAGAAATTCAATGACTTTAGCGTTTGATGCTCATGGAATGCTGCTTGCAATGCTGTCAAAAGCGGAAGGCGCGAATGAGCGTGCCCGAGGCTTACAAGTTTGGGGGGACACGCTCCCGAACATTTTTCATGGAGAGGGGGAGGCTATGAATTGGGCGCACGTACATCTGGCGCTCAGCCACTTGCCCGTAATCGGAGCAATCTTTGGGGTGTTGTTGCTGCTGTTCGCCTTACTGAGAAAGAGCGAAGAACTCAAGCGGGTCAGTCTGGGCGTTTTTGTTATCACGGCATTGCTTGCCCTGCCGGTCTATTTCACAGGCGAACCTGCGGAAGAAATGGTCGAACATCTGCCCGGCGTCGCGGCGCCGCTGATCGAGCGCCACGAAAATGCGGCGTTGTTCGCGCTGCTGATGGCCGGAGTCACAGGAATCGTCGCGCTGATCGGCTTGATCCTCTTTCGCCGCGCGGAGACATTGCCCGGCTGGGTTGTCGGCGCCGCTTTGGTCTTATCGCTTGCGACCAGTGGGTTGATGGGATGGACAGCGAATCTTGGAGGACAGATTCATCATACGGAGATTCGCGCCGGTTTCACGGCGCCGGCGGAGACGGAGACTGAAGGCAGGCGCAAGAAGGAAAAGGAAGAAGATCACGAATAGGCCTTTGTTTAGCAGAAGAGCAGAATTGGCGTTTTCAGAAAATATCGCTTGAAAACAGAAGACAGCCGTCTGGCGCCCATGTTGCCGGGCTATTTATTTTATTAATGTCGATCTGCTCCCACCCGACTCTACGTAATGCAATATTGACACGACCTCATCGATAATAGGACGCGCCACGGTATTAATCCGGCGTTAATCCGAACCTTGATATAACGATACGGCCCCATAGAGCATACTGATTCCTCCTATCTTGTTGGCTGAACATTGACACGACCTTATCGACGCGCGTCAGTTTTCAGCCGAATCCATGACAGAGGTTATCAGCGGAGTAAGTAGTGAGCGAAGCCCTCGCAAGCCCATAAATATTGGACAATCGCGCAGGTCATCTTCCTATTCAACTGAAACCGCTGTAACAAACTCACCCACACAACATTAAACATCGAAAAGGAAATTCTTGAGGCATAAGTCTGTGCGAAGCTCTTATATTCTTCTTGCGGCCTTCTTTGTAATTATTTTCTTCTGCGAAGCGCCCGGCCTGGCTAAGGTTGTCGTCCAACAAAAAAAACAGAGCGATTCAACGCGAGAGATGGCCGAGAAGATGGCCGAGACTCTTTCGCGGCAATTGCCGCAACAACTCTCCAGGTTCAAAGCCGGACAATCGGCGCAGAAAGCGAAAGAAGCAGTTCCACAATCATCAAGGCAACAGTCCTCATCGGGGCGGAATTCCCAGGAGACCGGCCAG
>DASUFM010000254.1:0-4947 GCA_036274535.1 Blastocatellia bacterium | reverse complement strand
CTGTCGAGTTTGTTGTATGGCGTGACGGCTACCGATCCGGCTACCTTTGCCATTGTCGTCTTCCTCCTATTATTAGCCGCCCTGCTGGCCTGTTATCTGCCTGCGCGTCGGGCGACGAAGGTTGATCCGATGATTGCGCTGCAGGCGGAATGAGAAAAAACAACTGCGATTGATGCGAGAGTGATCCGGGGCCTCAACTCAATTCAATGACTTTGCCCCAGGGCGTTTCCGCTTTGCCTTCCGGCACGGCCCATAAGACTGGAAATGCCGGCTCAGCGCCGGCGTCGCCCTCCAGGTCGGTCAGGTAAATGAGCAGATCCGGTTTCCACTTCGCCGCTTCGGCTATGGCAGGTTTGAAATCAGTCCCTCCGCCCCCTTTGAACTCAAACCCTCGAAGCAGTTTCGCGCCATCCCGTCCAGAAAAGTCCTGAACCTGATGAACATCGGCGTCGCATACTATCATACGAAGCAACGGTTCGGTTTTATCGAGCACCGCCGCGACCTCCGCGGCAAAACGTTTCAGAAGTGATTCGTCAATCGATCCTGAAGTGTCTACGGCGAGCGCGATGCGGCCGGTTCGGGCGGCTCTCGTGCCGCGATCAAATGGCAGATCGACGCCTTCGCGTTCTCTGAGGTCGTCTTCCAGCGCGAGCCAACGGCGGCTCGGCCGTGACGGATCTGGCATGCGTTTGCGCCACGCGTGTCGATATAGGAAATCCCTCAAGATACGCTCCCACGGCGTCTTCACTTTTGGCAATTCACGTACAAGACGATTGAATATTCCGGCGAGCGAGCCGCGCGCCGCATTCAGGCGAGAACTCCAGGCGCAGATTTCATCTTCGATCGAGCCGCCACCCGCCAGTTGTGAGATCCCCATTGCCGGGGTGAGGTCTTTGCCGTTGAAAGCAGCATTCGAATCGAGCGCGCGCAGGTCAATTCGCTCGCGATTTTTCCTGAGCAGATGATAGAGGGCATCTGAAGACCATGTCCGAACAACTTCGGCGGGATTATCGTCTTTCCTCCAGTAACCGAGAGGAGTAAGCAATTCCTCAAGCGTAACTGCGTCATCGGTGATGTGAATGCCTCGGATTCCGTCGAGAGCGGCGTTGATGATCGCGTCACAGGCGGTGTTATAGAGCTGCGGATCGAAATCCTCTGTTCGCCGCTCCATTTCGCGCCCGCGCGCCGGGTGTGCCAAAGCCACGTGCAGCAGCTCGTGCAAGACGATGAATCGCCGCTCGGCGTCGTCGTAGTTTTCGTAAAGCGGCCCGGCTTCGACATGAATGCCGTCCGTGCAGGCGATCAGTTCAGGATCATCCGAATCGAGAAACCTCACCCAGAGCGCGACGCCGCCGAGCCCGGGCATCGCTTCGATGGCGTCTCTCAAATCCGGTCCCATTCTCGTCGCCACGGAGTTCAAACGATTCATGACGCTCTTTCCCTTTCTGCCAGCGCATCGAAGCGGGCCATATCCTGACCGCGCGCTTCCAGCCATTTCCTGAGATCACGGCGCGCCGCCATCTTCTCGCGGGCCGGAGCCTGTTCGATAACTTCGCCGATGTTCCAGGTCAGGCATTCGGCGAACATGTCATAGCCGCTCCTGCGGTTATAGGCGCCGTCGTTATATTCCCAGGTCCACTACGTTCCAGATGCGGATCACTCTCCTCCAGCGCCGCGTACAGCCGACCCTCTTCGTCTTCGTGCGCCTCGATTTCCGACTCAGTCAGGATAAAGAGTTTCATCAGCCGTTCGAGTTCGCCTTGCGATCCAGTTTCAAAATAGAGTTCACAGTCTTCGCCCGAAGGGTCGAAGAACGGATCTTCCATCTGCGGGCCGATATGTTCGTTAAAATGCTCCTGGAGAAAATCGTTGATCGCGTCCCTGTCGTTATTGCAGTCGCGTCTGACCTCATCCAGGTCCAGATCCTGCTCGAAGAATTCGTACCACGAATCTTCTTTGATGACGCCGATCCCGTCGGCGCGGAAGACGATCTCGAAGTTATCGGAGCCGAATCCGATGGTCACCGCCAGATGCGGGATACTGCCGCTGACGAAACCAATATGATCGATCAGTGAGCCGGCGGCGCTGTCTTTGACTCTGGCGACGATCCGATGGCCGTCGAGCTTGAACTCGACGTCGGGGTGAATCTCTGAGAGCAGTTCGCAGAGTTGGCCGTGATCCGCGGAGATCAGCGGTTCGCCTCGGCATTCGCGTTGAAAGTTGAGAAAGCGCACGAGCGATTCCGGTTCGCCATAATCCAATTTCGCCTCGCGAGCCTTTTCTTCAGGGTTGATGAAATCCATGTGGCCTCCTATCTGCTTAACTTCCCTGTTCAATCGCGCGATGATCGCCGCGCCGCTTTTCATCGAAGCGAATAAAAGCCGGATCATCGCCGCAGTCGAGGCCGAGTTTCAGCGCACGCTCGAGAACCAGGCTGCCCGTAAGGGTTTGAACGTCGGCCAGCGGCAATCCGTTATGCGTAGAGCTTCGCAATTCATCGAGCTCATTCACGACATTCATTATTTTGCTCAGATTCCCGGCGTTCACTGACGCCGCCATCGCGTATGCCATTCCATACAGGCCGTTGATAGTCGCCGGAATGACCCTGTGCAACTGTGGTCGCGGCGTATTGATAATCTTCTCGACCGACGCAAGATGCTTGAGTTCATCGGCGACGGTTAGAAATTCGTGCGCCGTCGAATCGCCGACCAGACCACATATAAGGATTTCGCGCTCGCGTTTGCCGATGCAGTTCTTCCAGACATTTGAGACCCGCTCCCACGAACGCGGGCTGGGTGTGATCGCGTGATCGGCGCGCCGCATTTCCGCCGAACCGATCAGCAAATCAGGGCGGACCTGGATAAAGGCCATCACTTCGGGCGCGACGTCGTTTTCAACTGCCCATGCCAACCAGTCCTGCGCGGTTGGCTCAATGACTATATGGATCATGCGATCCATCATAGCCATGCCGAGATCGCAGGAGATCGCGCCATCCTCCGGGCGATTACCTGCAGCGATAATGCGCCAATTGTCGCCGAGGACCCAGCTTGAAACGCGCCGTTCCAGAATCAGGCCGTAGGCGGCGATGCGTGTCTGCTCGTCGGCGCCGGGCAACTCATCGAGAAAGAGAATGCCGGGCTCGTCTTCACGCGGCAGGAAATCCGGAAGATAAAAAGTCGTCTGTTTCTTTTGATGGTCGAGCGCGGGCAATCCGCCGATGTCCGAAGCGGTTTTCTGTGAGAGCCTCACGTCGCGTAGTTTAGCTTCGCGTCGCCTTGCGAGTTCGGAGACGAGTACCGACTTTCCTACGCCGGGGCTACCCCAGAGCATGACCGAAAGCTTGAGGGGCCAGAGCGCATTGATCGCCGAGATCGCCTCCGATGGCGTGCAAGACATTGTGTTGATCATGGTGTTTGGTCCTCTGAAAGATTGACGAATTGAATGGTGAAGATCAGTTGCGCTCGGCTGCCGCCCGCTCATTTGTTCTGCGAGTCTTCAACGCGGCGCCGACCTTTGTCCCGCACATCCAGAGCTTCAGCCTTGTGCGGGCGGCGAGATTTCCGGCTGGCGGGATCGAACCGATGCGCGCATAGACGAGATCTTCAGCGGCTGAGCGCGTGGAAATGATCTGTGAGACTTGACGCGAATCATTTGTCTCGGTGAGAGGGATAACCGTTCCCAGCAGTTCTTCGGCGAGGAAGATTCCGAAGCTGTTATACGTGATCATCATGGCAGCGGCATCGGGACTCTCAGGCGCAAATTCAGAGGGTTTATCAAAGAAGTCGATCAGCGCGAGATAGTCGCCTGGAACGCCACCCCATCGCGCCGCCAGGCCTTCGGCGGGCGCTTCTCTGACCTGTTCAAGATGGCGCGGCGGCTTCCTGCGGCGTGTCCAGTAATCGGTATCGATCTCACGCAGCCATTCCGCCAGCGTGACGACTCGCCCCAGGTCTTCAACCTGATGATCGCGGAACAAATCGCGAGTCGGAATGAAGGTTCCGTCCCCGGCCACGATCATTTCGTCGTGAATCCTGATCGCCAGCCACTCTCCAAAATCCGAATGGAGGAACATACGGTGCTGCATGCTTGGAAAGATCACTTTGCTGCGATCGATCCAATCGTGGACCGTTATCCAGTCCTGCCATTCGCCGCCGTATCGATGAGCGGTGATGCGTGCGTGCTGTAGCGGCTTCATCGTCAATGATCCTCTCCAGCGGATTCTTCCGCGGCCCGCATCCTCGCGCGGGCTTCGATTGGTGAAGGTGCGATGCGGCCGGAGTGATAGAGCATCAGCCATAATTGCGCATACAGATCACCGTTCCGCCACGCTTTCGCAATCTCCTGTAATCCACGCGCGCTGATCGCATCGGATTCTTCTTTAGTTTGCTCCGTGGACGTATAGGCGCAACCAAACGGAGCCTCAGCATGGATTTCGCATCGTCCGTTTTTCAGAAACCGGCAAGACCCATCCGGCTTTCTCGCCGGCACGAGTGTCGGGATAGTCCGATAAGCGCCATTGGCAATGACGATCGCGCCAGGGCTCGCCAGGAGATTGTCGAATGCGAATTGCGCGAGGTCAGGCTCATTCAAGCGTTCAGCGATGCGATGGATATCACTCGGGACCAGGTAACCCGGCATCGATAGGCAGAATCGGGCGCAATTTGCGCAACCACAGACAATTCGCTTGAATCCGAATTCTGTTCGCTCGTCGGTCATGGCGCCTTCTCATCATTTGCGGTGTCAACAATACATGCGCGCACAAGATTCTTTTGCGAGTATTCCAGGGAGATGTGGCCATCACGGCTCGCGCTGCTTGTGCGTCAATTCGCGTCCTGCTATCCACTTTCTTTTTGTTTCCCACCGGAGCGCCTCACGGTATGGTTGACCGGCCTTCTTGCATAGTTTCCTCTTGCTTACCGAGTGGAGTAGAGCTACACTCACCTCGGT
>DASUFM010000253.1:0-9790 GCA_036274535.1 Blastocatellia bacterium | reverse complement strand
GGCCTGTGATTAACAGCAACAGCGCCCACCGCAAGGCCGTTCGTCGTTTCTTCGAATGTTTGCCGGCCTGCGCCAACTCAACGGAATGCGATTGGGCCTCGTCATCCACAATCAGGGCGGCCTCTTTCTCTTCAGGTTGCTTATCCATTACTGGCATATCCGCTCCCTTCTCTCTCGACTCTCATTGGTAAACGCCGCCGTCATGGCCTTAAGCTGGCGCCGACGAACGGCTCCATCGCCGCGATCGATTTCTCCACGTTCGCTAATTGTTCGTAGTAGCTCAGCTCGTAGTTGCGCAGAGTCACCGTGTTGTCGAGCAGAGTCAGAAAATCCACCCGACCCGCCTCATACCCGGCGATCGCCGATTCCAGCGCGAGCGACGACTGCGGGATAATCGTCGTCCCATACAGCTTCACGAGCCGCTGCGCCGTCGTCGCGGACAGGTAGCGATCCTTGATGCGCAGGAAAAGCAGTGTCGTGGCGTTTTCCAGCCGCTGTTTCTCCGCCGCCGCGCCTGCAGTCGCTTCGGCCAGCGCCGGACGCTGCTTCTGCCAGAAGTAGAGCGGGATTTTTGCGCTCACGTTTACGCCGTACATCTCCGGCATCCCGGGCCTGTTGATGTAAGTCATTCCCACCGAGAAATCGGGATAGAAATCCTTACTGAAGCTGAGCGCGCGACCGCTTGAAGGATCGCCTTTCTGAACGTCGAAGGGGGAATCGGAGTGGCGTTGCCCATATACCCATAACTGAGCATCGGCTCCGGCAGCGCTTTGGCCTGCGGAACGCGGGCGCGCATCATGTCGAAGTTGCGACGCATCACGATGATCTCCGGATTCCGCTCCAAGGCCTCCGCCACCAGCGCTTGAAGGGAGATGAACTCCGGCGCCGGTCGCTTTGTTTCGGGAGCGCGTGAATCACTTAAATATAAAGAAGATCTATGCGGCGTCTGCTGCGCAGCGGCATTCCCGCCTGGCAGAGAAACGGCAAACAGCAAACACGCAATCAATCTTTGAATTCGGATCGATCTCATCACAACCTCTCATCGCCCGCGCACACCTGTCACAGGCCCGTCACAGATATGCGGGGAAAAAGCCCGGCCACGTCCCGCCGCAGTCGCATATAGCGCAAACGCCGCGGGCCGAACCGAAAAATGGAAGCGTCAACTGGAGCGCGAGAAAGGATTGATTAGATCAGGAGAGAGGAATGTGTAAGGTAAAGCGGCCGGGAGCGGGGCGGTGGTAAGACTCCGAGATATTCGGTCGTGAATACCGTCGCCATAAGCGGCCAGGATCCCTGAATGTGGTATTCGGCCGGGATGAAAATCTGAGTTGTGATGGGAAATGTCTGCTCTGCGGCTTGCGGCGCGGGGCGGCAGCATATTGCCGCCTCGCGCGGCTGACTGTTCATCTCTGTAGCCTCTACGTCGCATGACGAATGGCTGTCGGTAGGGCAGCAGGCGTGGGGAGATATACTCTCATCAGCGCAATAGCAAATGACGTTTGCCCAGGATTGATGGGAGAAAAGCAGCAAAAGCGCAATTCCCCGCATCAGCGCCCACATAAAGGCTTTGCCTGATGTGAGCCCTGGTTTTGTCGTTTGACTCGCCAATGTCATCTCCTCCCTGCATCAAGAAACCAGGACGGTGTTTTACTGGCGGAACCTTTATGGCGCCACTCAACTTCGGCTGCCACAGGAACCGCGTCATCACTAACGTCAATCGTCAATCGTCAATCGTCAATCTTTCATAAAGCAATCACTATTCCATCGAGCAATTGTTGAAAAATGGCGATATGACTATGCGTTAAAGGCGCGCCGGGAAAAATTTCCCGGCAACCTGCGGAGTTTTCCCTATTCAAATGGCAATATCCCTGCTCGGCGTACAAAACATCTCAGAATGCATCTTCGATCCAGACCAGGTTCTGTCGACATTTCAACATAGCCAAACCAGGGCGCTGACAAAACCGGGGAAACGAGTTGCGAATTTACGTAGCCCGTCTTTTCGAAAAACAGGATGCTTGATATTTCATTTTATTTTGATCAAAATATTTAATTATGGCGCGTTCCACACTTGCTATAGCCGGCAGCAAATCCCAACAGTTTACGTTTTTAAAGATCGACACGATATTCAACTTTTACAAACCGCCTCCCCCGCTTTCGAAGTTTGTAGACAGTTTTTGGCTATATGAAGGCCACGCGGCAGAGCACAAGACCGAACGAATTCTTCCGACCGGCACGCTCGAACTCGCAATCAATCTCCGGCAAAACGACCTGCGATTTTACGACGCTGAACGTCCTGAAAACTGCTCCCGCTTATCCGGCGCCGTCGTTTCAGGCGCATCTGGGCGCGGCTTCGCGCCCTATACTGCGGAAGAAGTCTTTATCATCGGGGTTCACTTCAAACCGGGCGGCGCTTTTCCGTTTCTCGGACTTCCGGCAGGCGATCTCGCCGACACTCATGTCGATCTGGAAGCGCTTTGGGGACCGTCGGCCGGTCGGCTGCGGGAGCGACTGTGTGAGGCAGGAACTTCTGCCGAGCGGTTTCAGTTGATCCAGGAGGCTCTGTTGAGTCGCTTGTGTCGCGGCGTGGAACAGCATTACGCGGTTTTGACGGCTCTGGAAATGTTCGGGAGGAATCAAGCCGTGCCGACAGTCAGGGAGGCCGCAAAGTATCTTGGTCTAAGCCAGCGTCGATTCATTCAGGTTTTCAAGGCGGAAGTGGGTATAACGCCGAAACTTTTCAGCCGGATTCAGCGGTTTCAACAAACCCGGACTTTCATCCAACACAAGCCCTCGATCAATTGGGCGGACCTTGCCATTGATCTCGGATACTTCGATCAGTCCCATCTTATACGCGAATTTCTCGAGTTCTCGGGTCTTAGCCCGACCGATTACATAAATCGCCACAAACGCTTTATCGAACCCAACATACACGTCAAACGCCAGCGCCTTCCCCATTTTTAGGTCAGGTCAATTTTATCCAATACGACCGTCGCTTTACGGCTTGATAATGCGGGTAAGGAGACTTGAGCTATGAAAATGAAGAGCATTCTTTCAGGATTGATTGTGGTTTACGCTGTCTGCATGTTCCTGGCGGCCAGTTGCTCGCAAGCATCAAACAGACCAATGGAGACGTCCCCGATGGCTATAGTGAGCGTTCGTCACATAGTTGATGATGTTGATACAGCAATCGAGTTTTATACCAAATTGACTGAACTGGCCAGCGTCGGTTTCCTCATTGACCAGGCGCGCGCAGCTGTCGACTTCTATACCATTCACCTTGGCTTCCCTATCGCCCTCGCCGACGGCGCTATCGGCATCACCAATGGGCGAGCCAGGGCCATCGTGGCCGCCGTGGTGGGGCTGATCAGCCTGGTCGTTGGTGGGCTGGCTCTGGCCCGCTCCGCCGGTCGTATCGGCGCCGGCAACGGGCGATCAGGGGCCATCGTGGCCCTGGCGCTGGGGTTGATCGGCATGGTTCTCAGTGTTGCGCATCTGGGCAGCTCTACCGGTGGTTTCGGGACAGGCAGCGGGCGAGCCGGCGCCATCGTGGCCTTGGTGCTAGGGCTGATCGGTATGAACCTTGGTGGGCTAGCTCTGTCCCGCTCCCGCCGTTCCAGCAGCGCCGCCTGACACGGCCATTCTGAGATCGGCGCGTCGCGCCGATCTCAGAATGGACAAAGTCGAGTCAGAACGCCTGATTTCGAGCCTTCTTTCAATAGAAGATTGTGAAGCTGCCGTCGCTTTCCGCGACGACGGCCGCGAAGCTCCACGCCGGAATGCCCTCCGCGGCGCCGACCTCGCCGGACGGCTTCCCTTGCGCATCATAGAGCTGCCAGGCGAACGAACCGCCTTTCTTCCAGCCCGTGCCTTCAGTCCAGACGAGCATCGTCTCGCCGCGCGAATTCGCGGCGATCATCGGATGTCTGCGTTTCCCCGTGCCGCCGGGGGCCGGAATCGGAGAAATCTGCCGCTGTTTCTTCGGGTCGAGCGATGCGAAGTAGACCTGTCCCTGAGTTTCCCACGCCGCCAGCAGGCCAGTCGCGCCGTCCGCCAGCGCCGCCGAACTCATCGGGCAGGCGTTCAGCTTCCATTTATCGAGCAGCAGCCCAGAAAAACTCTGACCGCGATCATCAGAACTCAGCAGGTACATGTCACGATCTACTCTTTCAGTCGCCGCGCGGTAGAGCAGATGCGCGCGTCCCTGCCGGTCGGCGAAGGCTCGCATCCCGCAGCAGCCGCAAGCCCCGGTCGGATCGTTCCAGGCGGCGTTTTCACGCGAAAATGTCTTCCCCTCATCCGTCGAACGCGCGACCCAGACGCGGCGATTCTCTTCGCCCTCCTTGTCTCCCTTGCCGTGCCACGCCACGTACACATTGCCCGACTTATCGGCCGCGATTGAGCCGCCGCCGTCCAACCCGCCCGAGAACTGCATCACGTTGACCTGCGGATCAAAGCCCGTATGCGCGTCGTTCATTCGCGCGTACAGCATTGGGGCGCCGCGACCGCCGAGGTCGTGACTGCCATTCCAGGCGACGTGAACTCGGCCGTTTTTCCCGATGGCCAACTGCGCGCCCCGTATTGTCCCGATGGCGATGGCGCTGCCCGGCTCGCTGTTGACGCGCAGGGGCGAAGCAAATTCGGTCTTCCCCGCGTCGCGCCGGACGTAGTAAATGTCTCCTCCCTGCGGCTCGCCCGTAAAATAAACCATGTGCAAAACGCCGCGTTCATCCAGCGCCACCTGCGGCTGCAACCCGCCGTTCGGGGTTCTGAGCAGTTTCACTTTTCCCACCGCCTGCGACGTTGGTTGCAAATCTGCGCTCCCAGCCTGCCCGGTTTGCCCAGCTTGTAAAATCAACGCGACGACGAAACCGAACAGCGCTGGATAAAATATTGATTTCATGTGACCTCCTGACCTGGAAACCTGCAAAAAGTTCGCTCAAGATCTCCCGCTACTTTTGGGGCAGCGCCAGCTTTGCCGTGAATACGCGAGCGCCCGTCCATGCGAAAACCAGTTCGCCGCCGGCTCTCGCCATCTGCGGAAAACCGGCTGAGCGCGCGGTCCCGGAAGGCGCGACTGTAATAGAATCATCGAGTTTGCCATCAGGACTGACACGCCGCACATGCGCCGCGCCGCCTTCGGGCAGCTTTTCGAGCCAGCAGACAATAGCGCCGCCATCATCAAGCAACAACACATCCACACGACCCGCCGGATTGCCGTCGTCCACAACGATCGGCTGACTGAAGGTCTCGCCGGCATCGTTGGAAAAGGCCACTTTTACGCGTGAAGTTTTATCGGCTCCGGTGAACCACGCGACAGCGACTCGCCGGCCGGCGGCCGCCACCGCCGGCCCGTTCACAGGACACCCCTGGAGTTCCCAGCCGTCCTGAAAGACAGGTCGCGGCGCAGTCCATTTATCATCTTTCAATCGAACGATGGAGATGTCGCGAATCTCCTTCTCCGCTTCCGAGCGGTCGCGATAAACAACAACCGGCCCGTCAGCGGTCATCGCCGCCGATGTCTGGCAGCATTCGCACACGCGAGTGTCCAGCGCCGCGTCGTCAACGAGCGCGCCGTCACGTTTAACCTTCACATAACGCAAAGTCATGTTACCGCGCCCGTGATCGTGACCGCCCTCGACGGGTTTCATTTCGCGCCCGTCGAGCCACACCGCCGCCAAAGAACCGTCCCTCGCCGCGAACAAGGAAACGAAGCCGTGCTCGGCCCTGGCGCCGTCGCGATGCGGAATGAATGGCTTGCCCCAGGTCTTCCCGCCGTCGAATGACCGCGAGATCGTGACATCGTATTCGTAAGCGCCCGGCGCGCTCTTGACCAGCCAGTGGGCGGCCAGCGAGCCATCAGGCAGCGCAACCATCGAAGGAAAGTCCGCCCAGTTGACGAACCAGTTCGAGCCTTCGGCAATGACGCGCGGCGCAGACCAGCCGTCTTTTTCCAGCGTGGCGAACCGTAGCGAAAATCGCCCTTCGCCCAATCGCTCGATCCAGCTTAAATAGACGCGGCCGTTGGGCGCGACGGCCAGATTGGGCTGGCCGCTCCCTTGCCCTGCGGGCGAAAGTAGTTCGCGCACTTGCGCAAAGCCGGGCGCAGAAAACAGCCACAAACCGGTAAAGATACTCATCAATGCTTTGTTCATTTTCGGGTTCCTCTCAATTAAATCTGATTCTTAAGCGGTGGAATATGGTATATGTTGCCCGTCAACGAAAGCCCTCCGGGCAAAGTCATCAACCAAGAAAAGGAGATTTCATGAAGACTTTCAAGGCGTTATTTCTAAGCATGGTGATGAGCTTCTGCGTCATCGCGGCGGCAACGGCGCTTTCCACCACTATGTCTGCCGCTCCTCAAGGTCAGTCAGACCAGGCAAAAGGACAGGGCTTAGTTCAAGTCGAAGCAAAGTACGTCTGCATGATCAACAATCAGCGCTTCAATAAAGAGCAGATACCCGTGGCCGTAGGCAATCGGACTTATTACGGGTGTTGTGAAATGTGCAAAACCGCGCTGCGTAACGACCCCAGAAGTCGCGTGGCGATTGACCCGGTCAGCAAAAAGAAGGTGGACAAGGCGACCGCAATCATCGGCGTTGACGCCGATGGCAGCGCCTACTACTTCGAGAACGCGGAGAACCTGAAGCAATTCAAGCCAGGCCACAAAGCTTCCGGCAAGTAGCTGTGAAATGAAGCGGCGCGGCCTGGCAAACCGCGTCGCTTTGTCTCTAATCTCCGTGTTTGTGGTGATCGTGCGATGACTTCGGCTTTTCGGTCTTGCCAGCTTTGACGCGCGCCATAATGTCGTTGTACTTGTCTTCCGGCAACACTCGCACGAGCGTCATCATGCCCATCATCGAGGCCGTCCAGCCCGCCGCCAGCCCGTATGTTTCAGGCCTCGCCACGTCGTCGTCCACAATCATCATCATGTCCTGCGGGTAGCCGGGCACCTTCTTCTTTTCGGCTTCGGTCAGCGCGACGCCGGATACCTGTTTCCTGACCAGCGTCATTCCACACTTAGGGCACTTGCCGGCCGAGGTGGAAACGACCTCCGTATGCATAGGGCAGGTGTAGATTTCCTGCTGCTGCTGTTTGACCAGCGCCATTCCGCACTTCGGACATTTGCCCTCTTTGTCGGATTTTACCTCCGGATGCATCGGACAGGTATAGAACCCGCCAGCATGCGCGGGAGCAGCGGCGCCGACCGCATTGGATACGTTCTTCTCCTGAGTAGTCATCCCCATTCCGCGCCCGAAGCCTGGGCCGAGGTCGTCGCTCAGCGCATGTCCCTGACGCACGACTCCCATGCCCTCCTGAATGCCAAGGCCAGTTTGTGAACCGCCGCCGTGCGACATCATCATCGGGCCGACCATCGAGACCATCTGATTCATCATATGATGAGGCAGGTGGCAATGCAGCATCCAATCGCCAACGTACTTTGCCTCGAATTCCACGTCGCGCGCCTGCGCCACACCAACTATGACGGTGTTGCCCGGATACCAGGCCGATTCCGGGACACGACCGCCTTCCGTGCCGGTGACGTAAAACTGCGCGCCGTGCATGTGAATCGGATGATGATCCATGCCGAGATTGACGAAGCGCAGGCGCACGCGCTCGCCTTGTTTGATGATAAGCGGCGTCGTCGCGGGCGCGGATTTGCCGTTCATCGTCAGCCAGTTGTATTCCATCGCGAGCGTGTTCGGCGTATTGTTGTTAGGCAGGAGCGCCCACTCCTGCAATATGAACCCGTAGTCTTTATCCACGCGGGGCGAGTGCGGGATTTTGGGATGTATGACGAACAATCCGATCATCCCCAACATTTCCTGCATCGGGCCGTGCGAGTGATAGAAAAATGTACCGTTCTGATTGACTGTGAATTCATAGATAAACATGCCGCCCGGATCGACCATAGGCTGGCTGATATAAGGCGTGCCGTCCATCTCGATAGGTATCTCCAGGCCATGCCAATGCACCGTCGTCGGTTCGGGGAGTTTGTTTTCAAAGATAACACGCACGCGATCGCCCTCGACGACCTCGATCATCGGCCCCGGAACGCTGCCGTTATATCCCCAGGCGTTCATCTTGCGCGCCGGCCCCATATGTGATTTGCACATCAGCTCGCACTCGACTACTTCCGCGCGTAAACTGAAGACCTTCACCCCGTCATCCAGCGTGTACTCCAGTTTAGGCAGATCCGGCGTCTGCACCGGCAAGTATTGGCCGGACGCATGCTTCGTCTGTTCCGCCGCCATTCTCTGATGGCCCTGTTCAGGCCGCGCGGGATTGCCGGTCTTTGTCTTGCCGTTCTTTCCCGGCTGCACAGGCATTTGATGTCCTTCATGTTGGGCTGAAGCTGTGCGGTTCAGCAGAAAGCCCGCGCCCAGTAGCGATGAGGCTTGCAAAAACTTACGTCTCATCCAATTCGTTTCGTTACTCATTTCAAACCCTTTCCTTCAAAAAGATTGCGTAGAGACGCGACATTGCGAGATCAGGACCTGCGGATGTGACTGCTGCGATTGAGAAAGTCGATTCCGCGCCGGGTTCGTTTGCGGCGCCGGCGCGGCGTTAATTGCCCGTCGCGGCGACGCGACAATCAGAAAAGTGAATGAAATAGATATGAGCGCGATCGCGCGAATTGCGCGGACGTCCAGAAAGCGCGCCACGCGCGGTTTGCCATCGAACATGGCTTAATCCTCCAGTTGTCTGCCTTTGTGAATAACTGTCAGCCGATGAAGGACACACTTGTCCCCTCATCCGCGAGGCGAGAATTGTCAGGTGGGATTAAATGCGGAGAACCGTGAATTGCGGTCGCCAGGGCGGCGATCTGAAATGGCCGCCTCGATAAGCTTCGCCCCTGGCGAGATCAAACAGAACATCTAACGAAGAAACAAGCTCGGCCGCCACGGGCGGCAAAGCGTGATGCGAAATATCAGTTGAGATCGTGTCGGACGGCAGAATCGAGGTCGCCGAATCGTGCCCCGGACATCTGTGTTGGTCGTCTGACGACTGCCCCTTTGATGACGGCGACCGATCGCGATGGCAATGGCCGGCCTGTCCGATCTTCGCCGCTGTCGGCGCCGGAGCCGAAGCCAAACAATTAGAGATAGAGCAAATGACGCCGCACACCTGCGAACTCAGCAATCCCAGGCTGAAAATTAATACCAGTGGGGAGTATGTGTATTTCGCGATGCGCATGACGGCGCTATTATAGGCGCCAGGCCAGGTCAGAGTAAACAACAATTTCCGGAAAGCTTTCGCAATTAATGCTTTTCGCCGGGCGATGGTTTTAACAATGAATAACCCGCCCGCCGTACAGCAAGCCGCGATGGGCCGCGCATCAAAGCCCGAGCTTGATGAAGCTGCGCATCAGTCACCCAACGCAATAACAAAGCCTTCCGGAACCTGGATTATTGAGGTTCAGAAAAGAAAGTTTACAAATCGGGTTGATTAACAATGCCATTCCATTCACCGCAGAGGCGCGAAGAACGCATAGGGAGCGCGGAGTCACTCTGCGCAGGCTCTGCGCACTCCGCGCCTCTGCGGTGAAAAAGGTCTGCGCCAATCGTTGTTCATCCTCGGCTCGAAGTTTGTAAACCAACTTACCTGATGGGCGCTTCGCCGCATTTAACCTCGCAGCAGAGCATCCCCGCCAGACCGCCTGCCGGCGATCACAAACATATCCGGCTTTTAAACAGGCCCTCGATATACCCCTGATGGTATATCGCCGCTCTGGCTTCGCCGTTGTGGTCCCGGCTCGACGGTTGAATATACGTCATTGAGGCGTATATTA
>DASUFM010000252.1:0-5374 GCA_036274535.1 Blastocatellia bacterium | reverse complement strand
CCAGTACTTCACACTGCACGACCACCCGTGTATGAACACGACGGCTTCCTTCCCCTTGCCGTAATCCTGGTAATGCACGCGCATTGTGTCCAGTTTGGCGAACCGATCCTGCGGCGCCGGCGTTACTTGCGATAACGCAATGAAAGGGAAGGCGGCGATCACGAGCAGCGGAAAGATGAAGCGGCGAAAAAAGCTTGTTGTCATAAGCTGTTCCTCAAGAAACTCATCCACTAAGCCACACGAAGGATCACGAAGGTGAAATCAGTTCTTAGTGGTTCTTCGTGTGGCTTTGCGGATGAGACGGGTTGTTTCTTTCCCAGACCTTAGCGAATTTGAGGAAGACACTGTACGCCGTGAACATCGCGATAATCAATCCCGGAACGCCGTCGCGGAAGCCCTGTTTTAATATATAGGTTCGGATGAACGCCGCGACGGGCAGAATAAAGAGATCGATCGCGCGGACCCGCTTGTTCTTTTTGGAATGATATTCGGCTGCGAGCGTAGTGTATTCGTCGAGCACCCGATGATGTTCGCTCAGATTGCGTTTGGTGTAATGCATGAACTCGCCCGGAAGCGTCTCGACGCGGCCTCTAACGCGGGCGGTTTCGTGAGGGGAAACGCCGTCCCAATAGCTCGCCGACTTGCGATACAGCCGCATCTGGTAATCGGGATACCAGCCGGAATGCCTGATCCACCTGCCCATGTACCGTGTGCTGCGAGCGATGCGGAAGCCGTCGGGCAGCGTGGCGGGATCGCGCTCGCGCAGCTTTTCAATCGCCGCGCGCAATTCGGGCGTCACCCGCTCGTCGGCGTCGATCCAGAAGATCCAATCGCCGGTCGTTTGCGCGTCGGCGAATTCGTGCTTGTCCCTGTAGCCGCGAAACGGATGATTGAAAACTTTGTCAGAGTAGCGGCGCGCGATCTCTACCGTGCGGTCCTGCGAATCGGAATCGACGATGACGATCTCGTCCGCCCATGCGACGGTTTCGCAGACGGCGGCGATGTTTTCTTCTTCATTGCGGACGATGATGGACGCGGAGATTTTCAAGGGACGAAAAGCGTTTCAAGCTTTGGGGGCAGGTGGAATTTGCATGAAGAGGGTCGAAACCTTACAGGAAAACCCTGGTAATAAAGGGGAAGTCAATTCGTCTTCATGAAGAAGCGTAGCCGTATGCGTCAATTTCATCTGATTGCGGCGATAAACTTCGACCTGCCGCGTCTGCCAATCAACGATCCAGTATTCACGCACGGCCCTCCGGGAATAAAGCCTGAGCTTGATGTCGCGGTCGCGATGCTCGTTTTGCCGGCCGGGAGAGACCACTTCTACAACGAGGTCTGGCGCGGCATGCAATTTGCCGTCTTCTCCCAGAACATGCGGCAAACGTTCATAGCTGACCCACACGACATCAGGCGCGACTGCGTCGTGAATACTGAAAATCACACCGGGCGCGCCGTTGGCGACGCCGAGACCTGTCTGCTCGCCCCAATTCTCCAATGCCCAAACCAACCGTGAGCAGGCATACTGATGATGCCAATTTGGTTGAGTCGACACGTAAAGCTCTCCTTCGATGATTTCGTAGCGCTTGCCGTCGTCCGGCATGGCCGAGAGGTCATCGATAGTGAATAACAGATCGGAAACGGGTTCTTGTAACGCGCTCATAAGTGTTCTCCTTGATTGTACGGGGAGATTCTACATCAATTTCATCATGGTTTGACAGCTTGGCGCGAGCCGTTTCCATTGCCGTTCAACACCGGTTTCAGCGCCTGTCCCGTATACGACTTCTTATTCTTCGCCACTGTTTCAGGCGTTCCTTCGGCGACGATCTTTCCGCCGCCTTCGCCGCCTTCGGGGCCGAGGTCGATCACCCAATCGGCCGATTTAACCACGTCCAGGTTGTGTTCGATGATGATCACGGTGTTGCCGAGGTCCACCAGGCGCTGCAGCACGTCGAGCAGTTTGCGCACGTCCTCGAAATGCAGTCCGGTGGTCGGTTCGTCCAGGATGTAAACCGTGCGGCCCGTGGCGCGGCGCGAGAGCTCCTTGGCCAGTTTGATTCGCTGCGCCTCGCCGCCGGAGAGCGTCGTGGCCGACTGGCCGAGTTTGATGTAACCCAGGCCGACTTCGTATAGCGTCTGCAGCTTCTGTTTGATCTGCGGATGATTTTCGAGCAGCGGCAGCGCTTCTTCGACCGTCGAGTCCAGCAGTTCCGAGATATTCTTGCCCTGGTACCGCACGTCCAGCGTCTCGCGGTTGTAGCGATGGCCCCGGCATACTTCGCATGTGACGTAGACGTCGGGCAGGAAGTTCATCTCTATGCGCTTCAATCCGTCGCCCTGGCAGGCTTCGCATCGGCCGCCTTTGACGTTGAAAGAGAACCGGCCCGGCTTGTATCCGCGCTCGCGGCTTTCGGGCAGCATCGAATAAAGTTCGCGGATCGGCGTGAACAACCCGGTGTAGGTCGCCGGATTCGACCGCGGAGTGCGCCCTATAGGCGATTGATCGATCTCAATGATCTTGTCTATGTGTTCCAATCCTTCGATCGCCGCGTGCGCGCCGGGTTCGGCCAGGCTCCGATAAAGCTTGCGAGCCAGGGCGCGGTACAAAATGTCTTCGACCAGCGTGGATTTGCCGGAACCCGAGACGCCTGTGACGACGGTGAGGACGCCCAGCGGGAATGCGGCGTCTATCTGTTTCAGGTTGTGCTCCGTCGCGCCGCGCACGATGATGGCTTTGCCGTTAGGCGACCGGCGCTGTTTCGGGATCTCTATCTTCAGGTCTCCGGAGATGTAACGCCCGGTGACCGATTCGGGAGCGCGGGCTATGTCGCCGGGCGCCCCGATGGCCACGATCTGTCCGCCATGCGTGCCCGCGCCGGGACCCAGATCCACCACGTAATCGGCCCGGCGGATCGTCTCTTCGTCGTGTTCGACCACGAGCACAGTGTTGCCCAGATCGCGCAATTGGGCGAGCGTTTCGAGCAGTTGTTCGTTGTCCCGCGGGTGCAATCCGATCGAAGGTTCATCCAGCACGTAAAGCACGCCGCGCAACTGCGAACCGATCTGCGTGGCCAGCCGTATGCGCTGGCCTTCGCCCCCCGAGAGAGACGCGGCGGGACGGTCCAGCGCCAGGTATCCCAATCCCACCGATTGCAGGAAATTCAAACGGTCGCGGATTTCCTTCAAAATCCTTCCGGCGATGATCTCTTCGCGCGGCGTCAGATTGACGTCGGCGAAGGCGCTCAGCGCTTCGACGATCGACATCGCGGAGTAATCGGCGATTGAGCGATCGTTGATTTTCACGGCCAGCGATTCTGGCTGCAGTCTGGCCCCGTTGCAGGCGCGGCATGGCGCCGGCGAAACCAGCGATTCCAGCCCTGTGGATTCCCCTTCGGGCTCGCGCCGGTTCATCGTGTCCAGCAAAAAGGCCGTGGCGCCCTTCCATTCGGCCTTGTATTTGTATTCGCCGTATCGAAACTCGACCTTTTCCTTCAATCCGAAGAAGAAAGCGTCGCGCGCTTTTTTGGGAAGCTGCGCGAAAGTCGTTTCAGGGCCGGAGCCGAAATGCCGCGCGACGGCCAGCGCCGCCTCGCGCAGATAAGCGTCGGTAGCCTTGTCAGCGTCGCCGACGAAGCGCATCTCGCCGACCGGAATCGAATCGTCGACGACGATCTTCGACGGGTCCACTTCGTTCTTCGTGCCCAGCCCGTGGCATTCCCTGCATGCGCCGTAAGCCGAATTGAACGAGAACGAGCGCGGCTCCAGTTGCGGAATCGATACCCCGCAATCAATGCAGGCCATGCGCTCGGAATAGAGCCGCTCTTCGCCGTCGACTATAGAGACGATGACTATGCCGTCGGTCAGTTTCGTGGCCGCGCGCACCGATTCCTCCAATCGCTGGGCGATGCCGGCTTTGATCAGCAGGCGATCGACCACGACCTCTATGGTGTGATTGCGGCGCTTGTCCAGCGCGATCTCATCGTCGAGCGAGCGCAGCTCGCCGTCGATGCGAGCTCGCGTGAATCCGCCCGTCCGCAGCTTTTCGAGCTCTTTTTTGAACTCGCCTTTGCGTCCGCGCACGATAGGCGCGAGGATCATCACCCGTTCGCCTTCGGGCAATTCCCTGATGTTTTGAATGATCTGGTCGGTGGACTGGCGCGACACCGGCCGTCCGCAGTTGTGGCAATGCGGCTGGCCCACCGAAGAAAAGAGCAGCCGCAGGTAATCATAGACCTCGGTGACCGTGCCGACGGTCGAACGCGGGCTGCGGCTGGTGGTCTTCTGTTCTATCGAAATCGCCGGCGAGAGACCCTCGACCGCGTCCACATCCGGCTTTTCGAGCTGTTCCAGGAATTGCCGCGCGTATGCCGAAAGTGATTCCACATAGCGGCGCTGACCCTCGGCGTAGATCGTGTCGAAAGCCAGCGAGGATTTGCCGGAGCCGCTCAAACCGGTGATAACCGTCAGACGATTGCGGGGGATCTCCAGATTAATGTTTTTCAGGTTGTGCTGGCGCGCGCCTCGCACAGTGATCCGGTCGATAGCCATACGGATAATTGCGGGCAAATTTTTGTTTTATAAAAGAAACATCAATTTTAACCGACGTATCGGATGCGCGCAAGGATTGCCGAAATGATGGCTGGCATAGGGTGGGTTGGAAATGGACTATGGCTGCGGCGGGGCAATAATCGGAATGAAATGTGAGACAGGGAAACAAGCGGCTCCTTTTTCCTGCCTCACACTTTTCTGTTTGTCTGGTCAAAAGCCGTTTGTTAAGCGGCTAGGCTGCGAGTTCCTTGGGGTTTTTGCCGTATTCATTCTCGCCCGGCGTGCTGTCCTGAACCTCGAAAACGAGAAGAACAATACCGGCCACTGGCACAAGCGCGATGAGTATCCACCAACCACTGCGGCCGGTATCATGGAGCCGGCGCACTGTTACGGCCAGGCCTGGGACTATGATGGCCAATCCATAGACTACCAGAAGCAGAGTGCCTATAAGCGCCAATGAAGTATCAATAGACGCCAATATCGCGCTGAAAATCATTATAGCAATGCAGATGAGGATGTTGAACAGAACGAACATCCAATACTCTTTCCGCCTCGCTCTTCCACTGAAGTCCGCATACTTTTTCAATACATCGAGATACCAGTTCATGCGCTGCTCCCTTTCTTGTGGCCGCTACCGTGTCGGTAGACTGCCGTCTAAGTGTTACTGAAGTCTGAGTCGAAACCGAGCGACGATGCCCGGTCAGATGGAATCTCCTAAACTCACATAGCGACAGAGGACGCAGACCGATTGGTCGTCATAATGTTTGTGGAACTTTCTGGAGCACTTATGGCCGGGGCAACATCCGCCGAGTTTGCGTTAGCCGCGCTT
>DASUFM010000251.1:0-5765 GCA_036274535.1 Blastocatellia bacterium | reverse complement strand
CGCGAATCAACCGCCCCTTCCGCAAATCGAATCCACGCAGGCCTTCCACTCGCAGAGCCTCGCGCGCCGCGGCCTCCGGATCTCCCGGCGAATCTTCGCTTCCCCGGCCGCGCAAATCTTCCACACGAAAGACGATAGGTTCAGGCTCCAACACGATTTGCGCCGGTCCATCGCTTTCGAGCGCGAATCGCGTGCGCAGAATTTCATGCCGTCGCACAATCTCGTTGAGACTGCGTTCCAAAACATCTAACTTCAGTTTTCCGTGTAATCGGATGGCGAGTTGCACTGTATAGAGGGGGCTGCCAGGATCCAGTTGATCAAGAAACCAGAGTCGTTCCTGCGCGAAAGATAGTGGGGCGTGGCCGGCCTGGGCGACTCGCTCAATTCGTTTGAGCGCCGCCTGCCCCGGCGCGCCGCGCTGCTGTTCATCCAGCCACTGCCCCAGCGCGCGGATCGTCGGCCGCTCAAACAATGAGAGCAACTCCACGTCCAGCCCCCAAATCTCCCGCACACGCGACACCACCTGTGTCGCCAGCAAGGAATGACCACCCAGCGCGAAGAAACTATCCTCGACGCCTACATCCTCCACTCTCAGCGCTTCGCGCCAAACGCCTCGCAGAAGTTCCTCGGTCGGGTTATCCAGTTGTTCTCCATCCGCTCCGTACGCGCTCCAGTCCGGCTCCGGCAGCGCGCGCAAGTCCGTCTTGCCATGCGGCGTCAGGGGCAAGGCAGGCAGCGAAACAACCCTGGCGGGAAGCATATATTCCGGCAGACGCTGCAGTAAAAACTCTCGCAACTCGCGCGTCGTCGGCTCTCCTTGCCCTTCAACGGGCGTCACATAGGCGACCAGCCTTTCCTGCGCATGTGGATCCCGTCTGACTGTCACCGCGGCTTCCCGCACGGCCGCATGCAGCCTGAGGTGATACTCTATCTCTCCAGGCTCGATCCTATGCCCGCCGAGCTTGATCTGCGTATCAGCGCGGCCCAGATATTCCATGGCGCCGTCAGGCAGATAACGAACCAGATCGCCCGTCCTGTAAAGACGCTCTCCCGGAGACGAGCTGAAAGGGTCGGGGACGAACCGTTCGGCGGTCAGATCGGCGCGTCGCCAGTAACCGCGCGCCAGTCCCTTGCCGCCGATGTACAGTTCCCCGGCCACGCCGACCGGGACGGGCAGTCCATACTGATCCAGGACGTAAAGTCTGGTGTTGGCGATCGGGCGCCCGATGGGCGCCGGGCCCACAATATGCCGCCCGTCCTTCACTTCATACACCACACATCCCACAACCGTTTCCGTCGGGCCATATTCGTTAATCAGCCGCGTGTGCGGAAATTCTTTCTGCCAGATTTCGATCATCTCGCCGGTCAGAGCCTCTCCGCCTATCACCAGGGCGGAGACGCGGCCTGCGATGCGGCCAGCCGCCACCTGCCGGTTGAGCAGTTGCAGATGCGATGGCGTGAGCTTGATCAGGCTGGAAGTGGATGGCGTGGAGAGGATTTTCAACAAGCCTTCAACTCCCGGCAGCTCTGGAACCAGTTCGACTCGCCCACCAGAAATGAGCGGCGGAAACAGGCTCGTGACCGTCAGATCGAAGCCGAACGGCGTGTGAAGCGGCGTCATCGTTCCTTCCCCGACCGGGTAGGAGCCGAGCGACCAATTCAGGTAGTTCGACAGCCCATTGTGCGTCACCACCACGCCCTTGGGCCGGCCCGTGGACCCGGAAGTGTAAATGACATAAGCCGCGTTTTCCGGCTCGATCAGGGCTCCGGGATTCTCCTTCTCATGACCGGCCAGCCGTTCCTCTTCACTGTCCAGACAGAGAACACGAGCGACAGCCACTGGCGGAAGCGACGCGAGCAGTTTTTGCTGAGTCAGAAGCGCTCTGACCTGCGCGTCGTCCAGCAAATATGACAGCCGGTCCGGCGGAGATTGAGGGTCGAGGGGAACATAGGCCCCCCCCGCCTTAAGGACCCCAAGCGCCCCAACCACCATCTCCAGCGAACGCCCGATGAAAAGGCCCACATTCGCTTCCGGCCCGACGCCGAGGCTTTGCAGATAATGCGCGAGCCGGTTCGCCTTCTCATTCAATTCACGGTATGTAAGACGCCTCTCGCCATCGGAAACAGCGACCGCGTCCGGACTTCGGCCCACCTGCGCCTCAAAGAGGTGGGGAAGGAATTGGTTCCCGGCGTATGTGACGGCGGTCTGGTTCCAGTCAACGAGCAACTGCCCGCGCTCCTCTTTCGTCAATGGAGACAGACGCGAAATAGCCAGACTGACGTCGCCGGTCGCTCCTTCCAGGATGGTTAAAAAGTGACCGATGAATCTTTCTATAGTCCGCCGCGCAAATAGCCGGCGATGGTATCGGGCCGCTCCTTTGAGCGCGATTCCCGTATCGCTGAATCTGAGAGTCAGGTCAATGCGCAAATCCGGCAATGGCGCGTGTATCTCGGCGAGCGCCAGCGCGCAGTCGAAGAACGGAGCCCTGTCCAGGGTATCAGCGCGCTTCAAATCCTCAATCAGTTTGGTGAATGGATAACGCTGGCGCTGGCTCGCTTCCAGAAGGCTCTGCCGGACCTGCGCCAGCAGCGTTTTGAAAGACGCGTCGGGCTCCAGATCATCGATGATGACAAGAACATTAGGTTCGGTCTCACTCACTCCCCCGGCCATCAACGCCGGGCTGCCAACAGCGATCCTTCTGCGACCGGAATATTTGAACAGACAGACCTTCAGCGCGGCGAGCAGCGTGGTGTATAAAAGGAACGGCGATTGTCCCGTTAAGCGTTTCAGTCGATCGTAGAGCGAGCCGGCTATCTCAAGTTCACACTCATCCGTATCGTCAACATGGAAGCGCGATCCGGGATAATCCGGAATCAGGAAGGATTCGGCAAACTCCCCTGCCAGCCTGTCGACCCAATAAGCCTTTTCCGCTATCAGTTCATGGTCATAAACCAATACCTCCGGGTCCGCCACACTCATGGTTCAATCTCCCAAATGGCCGCCTGAAAGCGGAAATCAAGACAATCTATCGCGCTGTAACGCCATCAGATCATAATCGCCGTGAGCGATTACTTTGGCTTTCCGGTTGGCTGCAACTCCGCGAGCAACGCTTCGGCCCGGTAAACATCGCGTAAGGCGGCCAGCATGCCGCGGACATCCAACGCGATGGCGCGTCCGCGGGCGCCTTCGTAAAAATACCTGCCGACCAGCGCATGCTGATTGGAGTCGAAGATGATCCCCACGAGCTCCCCCTTCTGATTGACGACCGGGGATCCGCTGTTGCCACCGACCACATCATTAGTGAGGATGAAATTGAACGGCGCTCCAAGATCCAGAGCTTTCTTACGCTCCACCCACAATTCGGGCAATTTATATGGCGCAGCGTTCTTTTTCCGCCCCGCTCGGTCGTAAAGCTCGCCGAAGAAAGTGAACGGCGGAATCAAACGGTTATTTTCAGCGTATCCTTTCACTCGCCCCACGCTCAACCGCAGAGTGAAATTCGCGTCGGGGTAATAATTCTCTCCAAGGATGATTTGCATGGCCGCTGCAATCCGGGGATAGTTCTCGCCTTCCACCTCCAACACTTCCTTCCGGTAGCGTTGCCGCAGCAGCAGCGCCTGAGCGTCAACCTGGCGCGCCAGAACGATCATCGGATCGGTCGATTTATCCAATCCCTGAATTCCCTGCCGAACCAGCTCCCGCCGAAAATTCAAATCGTCCAGACGGGTGGCGCCCAAAAGTTCCGCCGCGCTCTCGATTGGTGATTTTCCTGCCAGCGCGGCCTTAACGATCGGGTGAGAGTCCCCAAGGGCGTCCTGCATCAGGGTCAGCGAGTTGGCGAGTTTCAGTTCTTCCAGTTTCCCTTTTTCGGGAGCGCCGGAGAGTATGTGCTTTTCCAAACGTTCCAGATAACCATCGTCAATACCGGGCAGGCGCTCGGCCGGAGGCCTGGCCTTCTGCTGCGCCAATCGCACATGCTCTCGCGCCGCCTGGAACAACGCCGTATCGAACCCCCACTGCTCATCCAGCATGCGCCTCTCCGCCTCATAAGTCGCCAGTGTTCGGCGCGCATTCTCGATGGCGGCAAAGGCCTGCTCGTACCGCTCGGCGCCGGTCTTTTGTAGCGTAAGCTTGCGCCGCCACTCCTCTTCAGTTTTTCGCCGGCCTTCGAGAACGCCCGCGCGGGTCATCCCTTCAACCCTTCCCTCCAGCGCCTTCAAGGTGTTCTCAAGATCGAACAGTTGTGTTTGAACGCTCGTCGCCTCGGTCTCCCCCGTCTCGCTGTAAGATCGAAGTGCTGCTCTTTGCGCCCGCAGGCCTTTAATGACCAGCGGCAGTTCGGTTTTGCTCAGATACTCCAGGTGAGACGCCGTCAAATACCTTTCCGTCGTGATCGGATAACCGGCCACGAAGACCGGCTCTTTGTCCTTTACGCCCTGACGGGCGAGCGGCAGATAGTTGTCCGTTTGGAGCGGTTTATCATTCTCGTAAACCCGCAACAACGCGACATCCAGCCAGTATCTGGGATAGGAGTAGTTGTCTTCGTCCCCGCCGAAGTTGGCGATTCCGCGTTCGGGAAGAAAGACCAATCGCACATCTTTGTAGACCTTATAGGAATAGAGCGTGTGCGTTGATCCGCCGAAGCTGGAGACGACATCGGTGACCAGGCCCGTTGTCTCTTCTCTCTCCTGCGCGATCTTCACGCTCTCACGGCGCACGGCGTCGCGCGATTCAAGAGCGGACATTCCCGCGGTCTTCGCCGCATTGACGCGCTGCGTCACATCCTCCTGGCGCTCCAAAACGCGCAGCTCTATATCCGGGAGCTTAAGCTCGGCGGACTGATCGCGCGCCATATAGCCGTCCTTTACATAGTTGGTTTTGGCCGCGCTGATCTCCTGCGCAAAGTCCTGCGCCACATGCTGATTGGTGGCCACCAATCCGTTCCGCGAAATGAACACTCCGGTCCCTCCGTTGGAAAGACGCGCGGTGGCGCGGCTGAGACGCTGTAACCAGGCGTCGTCTATCTTCACCCCCAGGCGCTGTTCAATCATCTTCTTCGGCGCCACGCCAAAATTCCAGAAACCTTCCTCGGAAAAGCCCTCATACGGTATGGCGGTCAGAATGTAGATCGCCACGAATAGTTTTACGAATCTTCTCTTCAACATCATCGCCTCTTTTCTTCGCTAAGATAGATGCTATTGCTTCAACCATGCCTCGCGCAGTTTTAACTGGGCGGAAGTCGGCTCCGGAGCCTCGACTACTTTGTACTGAACGTCGTGGGCCTCGCCGACCAGCATCTCCATCTGTTTGGCCTCGCCGCCCCGCCTGACCGTCACGGGTATCTTTTGTCCCTTTCGGCTCGTCACCATTTCGCGAAACCCCGCCAGACCGTTTTTCTGTATATCGAGGTCCCCCAGCGTTAACAGAATATCGCCGAGTTGCAACCCGGCGGCTTCAGCCGCCGCCCCTTTGACCACACGGGCGATTATTATGTTCGGCGGCTCTCCCTCGAGCGCCAGTCCCAGCATTGGTCTCTCACTGACCGACTTTTGCAGACGGTAACCGGCATAGCCGAGTATTTGATCGTAGGGCGGCGTTTCGGTCCCCCACACATAACGTTTGAAGAAATCTTGATAATCACGTTTGGTCAGGCGGTTGATCACTGTTATGACATCGTCGGTCGTGTAGCCGCGCCCCTTTTTATATGTTTCCTGGTAGAGCGACCGCATTACATCATCAAGCGAATACTGGCTCTCCGTGTCGT
>DASUFM010000250.1:0-8505 GCA_036274535.1 Blastocatellia bacterium | reverse complement strand
CAACTGGCATCTTCCGCCCGTTCCGTTTATTCCGCGTTTTCTTTTCCCTATTTTTCTATATTGATCACATCGACGCCGAGATATGGCGTCAGGGCTTTGGGAACTTTCACCGAGCCGTCGGCCTGTTGATAATTTTCCAGGATCGCGATCCACGTCCTGCCCACGGCCAATCCGGATCCGTTCAGCGTGTGGACGAATTCGGGCTTCGATTTGCCGTCGCGCCTGAATCGGATTTGCGCGCGGCGCGCCTGGAATGCCTCGCAATTCGAACAGGAAGAGATTTCGCGATAAGTATTCTGGCTCGGCAGCCAGACCTCCAGGTCATAAGTCTTGGCCGAAGAAAAACCGGTATCGCCGGTAGAGAGCGTAACTCTTCGGTAAGGCAGTTCAAGACGTTCGAGCACTGTCTCGGCGTCTCGGGTTAAGCGCTCCAGCGCTTCGTATGAATCTTCAGGCTTCGTGATCTTAATCAGTTCCACTTTGTCGAACTGGTGCTGGCGAATCAATCCGCGCACGTCGCGGCCGTAGCTTCCCGCTTCCGAGCGGAAGCACGGCGTGTAGGCCGTATAACTCAGCGTCAGATCCTTCTCGTTCAGAATCTCGTCGCGGTGCAGATTCGTGAGCGGCACTTCGGCGGTCGGCACGAGGTAATAGTCACGCTCAAATCGCAGTTTGAAGAGGTCGGCTTCAAATTTCGGAAGCTGCCCGGTACCGAAGAGAGAGTCGTCGTTGACGATGAACGGCGGCAGCGTCTCGCGGTAGCCGTGTTCCTTAGTGTGCAGATCGAGCATGAAATTGATCAGCCCGCGTTCGAGCTTCGCGCCGAGCCCGATCAGAACGGCGAACCTGGCGCCAGTCACCTTGGCCGCGCGCTCCTGGTCAAGAATGCCCAGACCGGCGCCGAGATCGACGTGATCTTTCGGCTCGAAGCCTTCAGCGGCGAAATCACGAGGAGTCCCCCAACGATGGACTTCCAGGTTGGCCGATTCGTCAGAACCGACCGGAACTGATTCGTGTGGCAGGTTCGGAACTCTGGTCAGAATGGCGCGGAATTCGTTCTCCATTTCGTCGAGTTTCGCCTCGATGCCTTTCACTTTTTCGGCCACCGCGCGCGATTCGGCCTTCTTCGATTCGGCCTCGTCTTTTTTGCCTTCGCGCATCAACGCGCCGACTTCTTTGCTGAGACGATTGCTGGCGGCGTTCAACTCGTCGCGCTCGCGGATCACAGAGCGGCGCACGCCGTCCAGTTCGGTGAAATTGTCGAGCAGCGCGGGGTCGAAATTCCGGGTCGAAAGTTTTTCACGCACCAGATCGAAATTCTCTCGCACAAAATGAACATCGAGCATAAAACTATCCTTTCAAAATAAACCAAAACAGAGAAATAATTTTTAAGTATAATCACAATAGGATAAATAGGACAAATAGGACAAATTATGGCGTCCTATCTGTCTTATTTGTCCTATCCGCCCCATACGACCATGAAAATGCGAATCGCCATTGTCGGAGCCGGGCCCGCCGGAGCGCGCCTCGCTCATCAGCTGAGTGAAAAGGGAATTGAGGTATTGCTCTTTGACGCGCGCGACGCCTGGGAGAAGCCCTGTGGCGGCGGCGTCACATCGAAGGCGCTTCGGGAGTTCGAATTCCTGCGCGACGGCGCGGCGCCGAAACAGATGATCTCCAGTTTGCGGCTGATCACCGCTCGAGACCGTGAGTTGACGATCGCGCCTCGCCATGATTTCGCCATCTATTCGCGCAAGGAATTGGGCCGGATGATGCGCAGGCTGGCGGCGGGCGCGGGCGCGCGGCTTCACTGCTCGCGCGTCGAAAACACCGAGTTCGTGAACGGCGAGTGGCGAATCGAGACCGCGGGCGGCGACTTCACCGCCGATTTTCTGGTCGGGGCGGACGGCGCGAGCAGCGTCATTCGGCGGCGCCTCGGACTGAAATTCGAGTCGAAAGACTTCGCGTATGCGCTGGGCTGGCATGTCAAAATCGATCGGATCGCGCCACAGGTCGACGTGAAATATCTGGACGAATTCAGCGGCTATTTGTGGCGATTCCCACGCACAGATCACATTTCTTATGGCATCGCCAGCGGTTTTCGGGAGACGACTCCGGCTCGATTGAAGGCCAGGCTGATCGACTTCATCGAGACTCAGCATCGCGAGGTTGCGCGCGAACTCAAAATGGCTTCGGGCAATTCGACTCCGCGCGCGAGCTTTTACGCCGCGATGATTCCTTCACTGGATGTTTCGACCTGGGATCGCCTGAAAGCCTGTGACGCGAAGCGGGCGTGGGCGCTGGTCGGTGACGCCGCCGGATTCGTCGACCCGCTGACGGGCGAGGGAATTTACTATGCGATCAAGTCGGCCGACTTGCTGGCCCAGGCGCTCGTCGATCGAGTCGGGCGAGTCGAGGATTTCGACGAGATGTGGCGGGCGGAGTTCGGCGCGGAATTGCGGCGGGCGGCCGAATTACAAGATCGCTTCTACTACGGCAATTTCGCTGGCGCGCCGCTGACCGAACGAATGGTGCAGTTTGCGCGCCGCCATCGTGGCGTGCGCGAAACGCTGCGCGACCTGGTCGCGGGCGATCAGGGGTACGTCGGGCTGAAGTCGCGCCTGTTGCGAAGCACGCTCTCAATTCTCTAGAGAAAAAGAATTTTAGCCACGAATGCGCACGAATATTCACGAATGGCGGCGAGAGCAAAACGATATTTGTGGTTATTTGTGTTCATTCGCGGCTGAATACATTTCGCCACATTTTCATTTATGACCACACAGGAAATCCTCATCGGCACAGTCAAAGGGCCGGGCGAAAACCCGCACGAATTCACCTTCATCACTACCGACAACACTCAGACGAGGATCGGCGAATTCGTCTACTATCATGCCAGTGACGGCGAGAACGAGATGCGCATCGTCGGCACGATCACCGAACGGCATCTGGTTCGCAATCTGCCGGACAGTTTCCTGGCGGATCCGAACACGCCTCCGGCGCTGGTGTCCAGCCTGATCGGCGTCGCCGAAGAGGGGCTGGAGATATACGAGATCTGCGTTGAGACCATCGGCTTCTTCAGCGAATCGATCGGTGATTTCATCAACCCGCGCATTCCGCCGGCGCCGGGCCAGCAGGTTTTTCTGGCGTCGAATCAGATGCTGGCGAAGATGCTTTCGCCTAAACAGAGAGGCGAGGAGGGCGGCGCGCACATAGGTTCGCTGTTGACGCGCAAACGCGACGAGGTTCCAGTCGTGCTTTCAGTGAAGGACGTGGTCTCAACTCATCTGGCGATCCTGGCCTCGACCGGCGCCGGCAAGAGCTACGCCGCGGGCGTTCTGATCGAGGAATTGCTGATGCCGAACAACCGGGCCGCCGCGCTGATCGTCGACCCGCACAGCGAATACGGCACGCTTCAGGAGATTCATAAACACCCGGCTTTCTCCGCCGCCGATTACAAGCCCGAGGTAAAAATTTACACGCCGGGCAAGATCAAAGTCCGCATCTCGTCGTTGACCGAAGCCGACATCGTTTATTTGCTGCCCGAAATGACGGAGAAGATGCGGACCTTTCTGAGCCAGGCGTATAAGGCCTTGATCAACACTCGCGGCGCCGAGCGCGGGACCTGGGGATTCAACGATTTGCTGAACGAAGTGCTGGCGCTTCGCTACGAGGACGAAAAGGGCAAAGGCGGCGGCAACGTCAGCACGATCGACGGCCTGGAATGGCGGTTGCGGAGGCGCTTCGAACAGAGCCACATCTTCTCCGATCACGAACACATTCCGCTCCAGGATCTTTTCCGCCCGGGCCAATGCACGGTGCTGCAACTCTCCGAGATCGAAGAGAACGAGCAGCAGGTGATCGTCGGCGCGCTGCTGCGCCGCACGAACAAGGCGCGGGTGGCGACCGCGCGGGGCAATGCGTCGCCCGGCGACGAATCCCTGCCATACCCGGTCTTCGTCCTGCTGGAAGAGGCCCACCGCTACGCGCCCGCCGGCCAGCAGGTGGTTTCGACCAACATCCTCAAACAGATCCTTTCCGAAGGACGCAAATTCGGCGTCGGCATCGGGCTGATCACGCAACGACCCGGCAAACTCGACCAGGACGTGCTGTCACAGTGCATGACTCAATTCATAATGCGCATCGTCAACCCCATCGACCAACAAACCATCGCTTCATCGGTCGAAGGCGCGGGACGGCGCTTATTGGATGAATTGCCCGCATTGACTAAAGGCCAGGTGATAGTCTCAGGCGTGGCGGTCAACACGCCCGTGCTCGCCGCGGTCCGCCAGCGCGTTACGAAACACGGCGGCGAGACAATCGACGCGCCGAACGAGTGGCGGAAATATTTCAGCGCGCCCAGCCGCCAACAGCGCGAACGCGATGAGGCGCCGATGGTCAAGCCTCAGCCAAAGGGAGGAGTGAAGATTGACGGATGGGACGTTTAATTGTATTGCTATTGAAAGTCCTGTATATATCGCCAACGGAGGTAGGTTATGAGACTGGATGAGATTATCGAAGTCGATCCTGAAAAGATGAGCGGAATCCCTGTGTTTAGGGGGACGCGCGTACCGATCAAAAACCTTTTTGATTATCTGGAAGGAGGAGATAGTGTCGAAGTTTTTCTCGGCGATTTCCCCACTGTTGACCGAGAGCAGGCTTTCGGATTGATTGAAGTAATAAGGAGGAGGCTCTTGGCCGAATACGCGTCAGAATATGAAATTGCTGCTTGATGAATGCATGCCCAGACGCCTGAAGAAGCTTCTAGCGCCACATGAAGCCTTTACTGTGGAAGATGCTGGATACAAGGGGATGAAGAATGGGCGTTTGCTTCGAGCGGCCAGCGGGAATTACGATGTATTGATAACAGTAGATCGGAATATACCTAATCAACAAAACTTTTCCACTTTGAACATAGCGCTGGTTATTATCTATGCGAAGAGTAACCGCTATGAAGATTTGATCCCATTTCTTCCTCAAATTTTGTCGTTCTTGACGAACATCAGCCCTGGCTCAGTAGTGCGGATTGAGTCTCAAAATTAACTTTCATTCTTAGCAACCCCATGCGCACGTGGAAACTCACTCTTGAATACGACGGCGCGCGTTACAGCGGCTGGCAGGAACAGGCAAACGCCCGAACTGTCGCCGGCGAATTGCATAAGGCCGCTGAAGATTTCTTCAATCGACAGGTAGAGATCGGCGGAGCGGGGCGCACCGACGCTGGCGTTCACGCGCTGGCGCAGGTGGCCCATCTGAAACTCTCGCCGCGCGGAGGCAGGCCGAAAAACATTCCACGCCCGCAGGAAATCCTTTATGGGATCAACGACCGCCTGCCTTCTGACATCAACATTCTCGGGGTCGAAGAGGCGCACGATCGGTTTCATGCCCGGCACGACGCCGTTTCGCGGAGCTATCTTTATCAAATCTCGACGCGGCGTACGGCCTTCGGCAAAAAATATGTATGGTGGGTGAAAGACAGGCTGGATGTCGCAGAGATGTCGCGTGCTGTCGAATTGATCACGGGCCATCATGACTTCGCCGCTTTCAGCGAGCGCGACGTGAAACGAGACGGACAATCGACGGTCGTCCGAGTCGAATCCGCCGAAATCATGACTGATGAACATCTGATCATGTTCCGAATCACGGCCTCGCATTTTTTGTGGAAGATGGTAAGGCGGCTGGTCGGATCGCTGGTCGAGGTAGGGCGGGGAAAAGTAAGCGTTGAAGATTTCGCGCGATTAATCAAAAATCCGCGCGGCAAAACACCGCTCGACCCGGCTCGATTGACCGCGCCGCCGTCGGGGTTATTCCTGGAAAACGTCGAGTACCGCTGAAGTGAACCTGTTCAGAAAGGAATCTCAGGTTGACATCAGATAAGCGAGTATCTCCTGCTTGCGCGGGTGGCCGTCGATCCACGCTTTCACGCGTTGCATCTCATTGAAGCCTTCGTCGCCGAATTTTTTGCGGTAAAGCTCTTCCTGAGCGCTGCGCGATTCCTGGCTGCGGACCTGATCCTGCCAGGGCGTGGTGAAGATCAGATAGACGTCGTCGTGCAGGTCGCGGGACTTAAGCGCCTCCCATTCGTCCTTGTCGAACCAGATTCCGCCGCAGTTGCCGCATTTATCGATCGAGAAGTTGGCGCCGTGGCCGACTCTGTATTTGATCAGAATCTTTTTACACACCGGACATTTCATAATTGACGCCTCATCTGAACCTGAGCATACAGACTGTAGCCGGGCGGCGCAAACAGCCTTAAAATGGGTTCGATGGCGAAGACTTTCACGGAAGAGATCAAGCTGGAAGCGCGTCGACTGGGATTCGACAAAGTCGGCGTCGCGCCCGCCGCCGCGTTGACTGAAGAGGGCGAACGCCTGAGAGAATGGCTGTCGCGCGGGTTTCACGGGCGGATGTCGTATATGGCGCGCGATCCGCAGCGGCGCGCAGACCCGCGCCTGTTGCTGCCTTCGGCGAAATCGGTGGTCTCGGTCGCGCTCAATTATTACAGGCCTGAAAAGCATTGCGCCGCGCCGGATGCCGGTAAGATTTCACGCTACGCCTGGGGCGACGATTATCATGACGTCCTGCGCGACAAGCTGAACTCGCTGCTCGAATGGATTCGCGATCGAGCGCCTGAAGTCGAGAGACAGATCGAAGGCCAGATTGAGGGCCAGATCGAAGGCCAGATTGAGGGCCAGATTGAGGGCCAGATTGAGGGTAAGATATGCGTCGACAGCGCGCCGATGATGGACAAGGCCTGGGCCGCCCGCGCCGGTCTGGGCTGGATCGGCAAACACACGAACCTGATCACCAAAGAGTTCGGCTCGTGGGTCTTTCTGGGCGAGTTGCTGCTTTCGATAGAACTCGATTACGACTCATTCATCGAACCCGATCACTGCGGTAAGTGCCGCGCCTGCATCGACGCCTGCCCCACGCAGGCGATCATCGAGCCTTATCGACTCGACGCGACGCGGTGCATCTCTTACGGCACGATCGAACTGCGCGAAGCCGAACTGCCCGAGCCTATCAGATCGAACCTGGAAGGGTGGGTTTTTGGCTGCGATATTTGCCAGGACGTGTGCCCGTGGTCGCGTTTTTCAAAGGAAACCGCGGAGGAGCGCTTCGAGCCGCGCGAAGGCGTCGTTGAGCCGAAACTGCCGGAGATGATCGAAATGTCGCAGGAGGAGTTTTCGGCGCGCTTTCGCAAAAGCGCCGTCAAACGCGCGAAGCTCGACGGGTTGAAACGAAACGCTCTGGCTGTAATGAAGAACCGCGGAGATGGAAATATTGACGACTCATAAGTCCCATATGTTCTATGAGCCTCATAAGTCCTATTATCAGAAAGCGAGGAGGCGCCATGTCCATCTACGACCCAAACGATATCGTGCGTGAATGCGTGTCGTGCAAACAGTGTTACCCGTCGAACCAGCAATTTTGCCGTGACTGCCTTGTCGAACTGAGGGACATCGAGACGATTCCTTATATGATCGACATGCGTTACCGGTTGGAGCGTGTGATCAATCAGGGCGGATCGGGCATGGTTTTTGCGGCTACGAACGAGGCCGGGCAGGAAGTCGCAATCAAACTCATACGCGCGAGCGCGATCGCCGAGCCGCGGGCGCAGGACCGCTTTCAGGTCGAAGCGCAAATCGCCCGCAATTTCAGACATCCACAAATCGCCGCCGTCCTCGATTTCGGCATGTTGCCGAACGCTTACGCCTACATCGTCAGCGAATACGTGAAGGGAAATTCGCTCCGCGAAGAGATAAAACGTCGCGGCAAGTTCGATGTGGGCGAAGCGGTTCGGATTATCGCCGGGACCTGCGAAGCCCTGGACGCCGCGCACAGAGCCGGATTGGTCCATCGCGATCTGAGACCCGAATGCATTATCGTGACTTCACTATCCGACCCGCTACATCCGAACGTCAAGATCGTTAATTTCAGCCTCTCCAAATA
Organism: Blastocatellia bacterium; assembly: GCA_036274535.1. GTDB lineage: Bacteria > Acidobacteriota > Blastocatellia > RBC074 > RBC074 > JAJVID01. Next base: position 555 of record DASUFM010000250.1, on the reverse strand, counting down.
CGCGTCCAGACGACAATTCGTCCCGGGCACGACCGCAAGACTGCAGGGGCTCGGACAGTTGCCGCTTCGCCCGACTTACCTGAGTCCGGAACAGTTTCGCGGAGAGGACGCGGACCTTCGCTCGGACATTTACAGCCTGGGCGTAATCGCTTACGAAATGCTGGCGGGAAAGACTCCGTTCAACGCCAAACGCGTCAGTGATTTCGGAGTAAAACTGCTCAACTCAACACCGATCTCGCTGCGCGCGTTAAATCCGGAGGTGAACGTCGTGATCGAGGCCGAGATATTTCGCGCACTGGAAAAAGACCCCATGGACAGACCGCAACGCGCGCTGGAATTTAGAAAAGATTTGCTCAATGGATTGAGCCTGTACTGAGTCTCCTTATAGGACCTATAAGTCCTATAAGCCCTATTTATTCGGAGAAATAATGAAGCATTCTGAAGCTTTTGAAAAAATCTGTGAAGACGCCAGATCGCGCGTCCGCGAAATCACCGTCGCCGAGGTCAAACGAAAACTGGACGCAGGCGAGGAGTTCCGTTTCATAGACGTGCGTG
>DASUFM010000249.1:0-3869 GCA_036274535.1 Blastocatellia bacterium | reverse complement strand
ATGCGTAAGGCGCGGAACTATTTTTTCTTCGAATTCTTCCCGAAAAGCTTCGACGATATAACGGCGATCTTCTCCGGCAGAGTCCAACATCCGGAACATAACGCCTACTTACGGCAGGTGACGAGTTACTGGGACATGGTGGCGGCGATGGTCAATCATGGCTCGATTGATCAGGCGCTCTTTTTCGACACCAACGGCGAGTTCTACGGCGTGTGGGCGAAACTTGAGGACTTCATTGGAGATATACGCGCGTCGTTTGGCCCGCAATTTCTGGCCAATCTTGAGAAACTGATCGCCGCGGCCCCAAACGGCGCCGAGCGCGTCAGGATGGTGAAAGAAAGGTTTAATGCGATGGCGGCGCAACGCGCGCAGAAATAGAAGCTTCTCACGCGAGTCGCCGGAGTCGAGTAACGCGGCGACCTCTGATCTGCGGGTTGCCGCGTCCGTGTATTCAGTATACCCTGTTGTGGCATTGGTGTGGCCTTCGGCGCGCAAGAGACGGCGTGGCCACGCTCCCGCGGTCGCATAATTCGGCTCGCAATTCAATTCTTCTGAGGTTTGCATGTCCCATCGGAGTCATGTTGGAAAAGTAATGGCCGGTTTCACTTTGCTGCTGGCGGCTCTGTTCATCGCGCCTTACGCGCGAACGCTGGCGGCGATCGAGGACCCGCCGAAGAGCGCCAATCCCGGCGCGACGCCTGATCCCGCGCAGAATCAGAACCCTATCGACATTTCCGTAAAGATCGATCAAAGCCAGTTGAAGCCGGGACAGACGGCGAAGCTGATGATCACGGCGAAACTCGCTCCCGGCTGGCATCTTTACGCGCTGACGCAACCGCCGCCGCCGAAGGCCGCCAAAGTCACGATCGATGAAAGCGGTCCCTTCAAACTGGCCGGCCCCGTTCGGCAGCCGAAGCCCAAGGTATATAAAGACCCCAACTTCTCGGAGCCTGGCAAGCCGTTTATGTCGCAGGCGTTCGAGAACGAAGTGACATTCACCGCGCCGATCAAAGTCGCGAGCGACGCTAAAGCGGGCGCGCATAAGTTGATCGCCAAATTCAGCTATCAGGTCTGCGATGATCAAACCTGTCTGCGTCCGACGACCAAAACTCTGGAGGTAGAGACGACGATCGCCGCGGCCCCGGTTAAAGCGATTTCGACGCCGGCCATGCTCACGGCGCCCGTCAAACAGGCGACTTCTGACATTTCCCTGCCGACCAAAGGGGCGGCGGCGGAACCGCCCGGCATCGTGAAGCCTGAGACCTCCAGCCCTGCCCCGGCGGCGGCTGAAACACCTGGTCTCAGCGCAAATCTGACGCCGGCGGCGACGCCGGAGCCCGTTCAGACAATGGGCCTCAGCGCCCGCGCCACTCCGCCGGCGGGCGGTTCGCCCGGCCTTTCTGAGGAAGACATGGCGAAGGATTTGAAGGGCCGCGGACTGTTCGGCTTCGTCTGGTTCGCGATCATCCAGGGTTTGCTGGCGCTGCTTACGCCGTGCGTCTTTCCGATGATCCCGATCACTGTGTCTTTCTTCACCAAACGCGATCATAAGAGCAGCGCGGCGGCCGTTGGACAGGCCGGATTCTTTTCGCTCGGCATCATCTTCACATACACCGCGATCGGACTGGCGCTGGCCGGGGTCGCGGGGCCGACCGGCCTGACCAAACTCGCGTCGAGCCCGTGGATGAACCTGTTTCTCACCGGGCTGTTTGTGGTCTTCGCGCTCAATCTTTTCGGGATGTTTGAGATCAGAGTCCCGACCGGATTTGTTTCAAAGCTTGACGCGCAGGCGCAGGCGGGCCGTATGGGAACAATGTTCGCGACGGTTCTGATGGGAGTCACGTTCACGCTGACTTCTTTCACCTGCACCACGGCGTTTGTCGGCACGGTTTTGATCTACGCGACGCAGGGAGAATGGTTCTGGGCGGTAGTGGGGATGGTGGCGTTCGCAACCGCGTTCGCGTTCCCCTTCTTCCTGTTCGCGCTCTTCCCGCGCTGGCTGTCGTCCCTGCCGAAATCGGGCGGGTGGCTTAACAGCGTGAAGGTCGTGATGGGATTTCTGGAGATTGCGGCGGCGTTCAAATTCCTGAGCAACGTCGATCTGGTCTGGCGATGGGAAACAGTCTCCCGCAACCTGGTCCTGGCGGCGTGGATTGCGATCGCGCTGGTGGCGGCGATATATCTGCTCGGCAAAATCCAATTGCCGCATGACTCGCCGGTGGAACGCCTGGGCGTGTCGCGAATGCTTTTCGCCACAGCCTTCTTCGGCGTAGCGTTCTATCTGCTGACCGGATTGTTCGGCGCGCCGCTCGGCGAGCTCGACGCCTGGCTTCCGCCGGAAGAAACCAACGGGCGCGCCACCGTCTTATTTGGCTCGGGCCGCGTCGACAAAAACGCCGAGAACGTCTGGATCGAAAATTACGAAACGGCTCTGCAAAAGGCGCGCGCGGAAAATAAACCCGTTTTCCTCAACTTCACCGGCGTGACCTGCACTAATTGCCGGTGGATGGAAAAGAACATGTTTCCCGATCCTCAGGTGAAAAAAGAGATGGACCGTTTCGTCCTGGCCGAGCTTTTCACCGATCGCGAGAAGCCGGACGAAGTCCGAGCCGCGGACGAAAAGAACGCCGACCTCCAAACGACTAAATACAACAGCGCGGCGCTGCCGCTTTATGTGATCATCTCGCCCGATGAGAAGGCGCTGGCCACCTTCCAAAGCCTGACGCGCGATAAGCAGGAGTTCATTGGCTTCCTGCAACGCGGCGCCTCCAGATTCCAGCAACTGACAGCACAGAGATGAGACAAGAGGACAGGGGGACAAGGAGACAGGGAGACGAAAAAACCTATTCTCCTTGTCTCCCCTTCTCCTTGTCCCCCTGTCCCCTTGTCTTCTTTCCCGCGGCTTGAACTAACCCCACAGACCCGATAATATTCCTATTTTCACTGGGGGCCGTGTCCTGGGCCTGCCGTGGCTAAAATCCAATCGAGTTTTGGAGTACACGACTATGCTTCGTTTCTTCGCCAAACAAGAGCGTTCGCGCAGTTTCCTGCTGCTTGCGTTCTGCGCGCTGCTGCTCATAGGTCTGATTGCGTTCTATATTCCCAACGCGACCCTCGGCCCGGGGGTGGGGGCCATCAGGTCGTCCGATGACGACACGGTGGTCGCCAAAGTCGGATCTCAGGAAATCACTCTGAAAGAGTACAAGGGGTCCTTATCCAGAATGCTGTCGGCTTTCAGTCGCGGCGGCTCTCTGCCGCTGAGCCTCGCCAAAAGCATTGGCTACGACAAGCAGGTTCTGGAGCAGTTGATATCCGAACGCCTGGTGATCGAGCAGGGGAACGAACTGCAGTTGACCGGCACCGACCGCGAAGTGAGCGATCTTGTTAAACGCACTTTCACCAACGAACAAGGCGCGTTTATCGGGAAGAGTGAATATCTGCGCCGGCTCAGGCTGAGCGGCATGGACGAAACGATGTACGAAAACGACGTGCGGAATGACATCACCTCGCGCAAGGTTCGTGATTTCATCGTCTCGCCCACGCAGGTCTCCGACCGCGAGGTTGAAGAAAAGTACAAGAACGACAACACCAAGGTCGATGTCGTTTACGCCACCCTCGACCGCGATAAGATCAGATCCAAGTTCAGCCCTACGGAGCAGGACCTGCGATCTTACTATGACGCGCACAAGGATGAATTCAAAGCCGGCGACAAGACGCGCAAGGTAGACTACCTGTTCATTCCCACAAAGGAAGTGGCCAAGACCGTTCCGGTCACCGAAGAAGAACTTAAAAAGGAATATGAGACGCGCAAGCAGATTGAAAAGCGCGCGAGCATCATCAAGCTCAACGTGATGACCAGCGCCGACGAA
>DASUFM010000248.1:0-5668 GCA_036274535.1 Blastocatellia bacterium | reverse complement strand
GAGCAGGCCGGCGAGTTGGGCAAACACAGCAAACTGCTGCGAGACCTTTACGAGCGCGGCGCGGATGTAAAAGGCGAGACGCTCATCATTCCCGCCGAAGAGTTTGAAGTTCCGGGCGAGCAGGATCACATCCGCGTCATTTCAATCTCGCATGCTTTCAGTAAGTTCCGGAACGATCCGAAGACCGCCGTCGAGTTTCATTCCCTCGCCCGCGCCATCGCCGGGGAGACCGCCGACACGCGAACCGAGATCGAGGTCTTCAAGCGATACTATGACCTGATCGAACGTGACGCGCAGGGACGCAGGCTGGACCGTCACGGAAATGATTACGAGCGAGAACGGGCGGCGGCGATCGACCGGACGCTTTCGGAGATGCGGCTGCTGGCTGGTGAAATGGCGAAACTTGAGACGAGAGAGAGCATCGACATCGTTCCGTCCATCACGGAACGATCTTATGTCTACAGGCACATTCAGGATTATGAGCGCGCCTCTGAATTTTATTCACTGGCGCAGGCGATCGCCGGACCGGAAGCCGATCTGCAAAGAGAGACTCAGGTCTTCAGCTACTACTACGGCAAACTGGAGTGGGACGGCGACGGACACAGGCTGGCCCCGGACAACGAGGCCGGAAAGTTCGAGGCGGTCGAGCGAACGCTCGCTGAAATGCGGCATGCGGTCGAGCAAAAAGCGGAGATCCCGGAGTATGCCGTCGCGACTCAGGCCATTGTCTCATTTGATGAAGCGCCGGGGCGCGAGTGCAGTCCCGATGACAATGAAGAAGATTCGGAAATAGCAGACGAAGATAAACCGCTCCCAGGCGGCGCGAGTGCAGTCCCGATGACAATGAAGAAGATTCCTTTACTGAAAATACGACTGATTACGAAGCGGACGGCGATGCGGACGATCTCGACGGGCCGGAGTACGAATACACTCCTGAAGAAGCCTATGGCGAGCGCGAAGCGGAAACAGCAGCCTGGCAATTCAACACCGCCGCGCGCAAGGTCAATCTCAGCGGCGAGCGGCTGCGCTTTCCGACAGGGCTTACATCCACAACCAGAGAATGGCTGATTGGGACTAAATTGCCCGAGATCGATAGACGAATCGAGAACGGCGCGAGCCTCTACGACAAAAGAGATAAAGAGAGCTCCATCCTGGAAAGAAGGATATTGTCGGACGCCAACCGGCTGATCCGGTCCGAACGCGACGAAATGCTTCGCAGAGTGTCGGATGCGGCAGGGCTGGCCTGGTACGATGAAGGTGGCCGGATTCGCCCGCCCGATTCATATGAACTCGCCGAAGCCAGGCGCACATTTATCGAACTCTGCGTTAATGAGAAGAGCGAGATGGAACGCAGGCGCACACTGCGCGCCCAGCTCGAAGCCAGTGACAAGCGTTATCCGACAGCCTCGGATCGATCATACATTTTCAACGAAAGCACAGCCGGTCGCCTGGCGCGAATCGAGAAACTGATCGAGGGCCTTCAGAAGGGCCTGGGCGATGCCGGCGAGGGACAAGCATCTGCCAGCCATTCGGATTCCAGGCTTTATGTGAGCCTCTCAACCTCCAATGATGCGCCCCGCCTGCCAGTCCCCAACATCCGCGTCTACGACGCGATCGAGAAGATGGCGACTGGAGCGAAACTTCAGTTGTCCACATGGATCGACAAAGACGGCCATGCCCTCATCAATGGGTTTACAGAGAAAGAATACGATTATCGAGTAAAAGTCGCCGGGTTCATCAAAAATTACGTCCACGAGCGCCTCCGTGATCCCGAAGCCAGACTGACTCACGACAACGAAATCTTCCGCAACGCCCGCAACGCGCTCGATCAGACCAAGGCTCCGGAAGAACTCAACCGCGTGGCGCGCGATTTCATGAGCAGGAACGAGCGCCGGGAAAGATCGCTGGAAGAACGGGAGCGATGGCTGTTATTTAACGGACGCGTTCCTGACCATTACACGCCTGAGATGGCGGAACTCAGGCTGACCTGGGGACTGTCCAGAGAAGGGCGCGAACAGGCGCTGCGCGACGGGAGGCTGCCGATATCATCGGCGCTCAAAACCATGCTCGATGAGCTTGAATCGCGCCGCAATGTCGAATCGGTGCGCCAGTATCAAAAGGCGTTGACGCCGCAGCCGCCCGAGGAGATGCGCAATCCGGGCAGACTGCCTCTGTACGAGATGCATAAAAAGCTCCTCGGGCACGAACGGGACTACATCTATCATCTGGCCGAGGAGATGAAAAAACCCCTCCCGAGCAAGGAGCATCCGGTTCGCGCGAATGCAAAAACTCTCGAAGAAGCGGCGATGAATCGCGCCTTCGGTGAAATCCCTCAGCAAAGCAAGTCATATCAGGAATACATAGCCGCGCTCGGCGAAATAAAGCGGCAGTTGCTCGAAGAAGTCGTCTCCCGCTCAAACAACGGCGCCGGCGCGATCAATTCCATCGAGCAGATCCGAATTCACAATCGCGCCTGCGACCTGGCCTGGGAGCGGCTCGCGGTCGATGAAGTCTTCTCTTCGCGGCCTTCCGAGGCGGCGCAGCGATTGAGCGATGCGATAGCGAAACTCCAGCAGGAGGCGCAGCCCCGCGCCAGGCTTGCCGCTCAGGCGCTCGATGATTTCGGCAAAGAGAACATCCCTTCATACACGAATGGCCGGGTTCCAAGGAACATACTGGACAGATTGGATCAGCCACTCAGGGAGCGCTATGAACAGCTCAAGGACTTTGCAAACAGGAGCCGCGAAGAACTGTATCGCGGCTTTGAGGCGATCGACGGCTTGCGGCAGGAAATTGAAAAAGCCCGCGCCGACGAATTGATGAAGGACCGAGTGGCTCTGGGCAATGCGATTATCGCCGATGCGCGTTATGAATGCGCCAGGCTCGATTACGAGAGGGCGCGCGATTACGGCGAGACTTTCCGATTTCGCATTCGTGACGAGAGCCTGAAAGCCGACCGCCGGATCTCTGCCTTCGATATCGAGCGACGCGCCGACGCTCGGGGCGTCAGAGCCGCCGGCGAGCGTGGGGCCGAACGCGCGGAGGATCGGCGCGGCATCAGGCAGGAAGTTTCCGCACTGGACATCGCCAACCATTCGGGAACCTTGCGGGAGCATGGCGCAATTCACAGAAGGCTCACCAACAAACTCTCGGTGGATGCGGAGAGAGCAGCCAACGAGCGACTTCTGGCGCAGGAGCGGGCGCAGGAAGTCACGAAGAAATATCAGGAACGCGGCGCCCAGATTCCAGCCCCATTCATCAACAGAAAGACCCTGACAGCGACTCAGGAACAAACCATCAGGCGAGGACTAACCGGTCACACCGAAACGCTCGAACAGATACGCGTCGCGCAGTCGTGGGAATTCAACCGTCCCGCTCGCACGGAGACAGAAACCGCCCGTCTGCAGGCGCAGTTATTCGTCGCCAAAACTGACTTACAGGCGAACGAAGAACGAGAATCCCGATTTGACCGGACACGACATCTGCGGCAATGGGAGATCGGCGGCGAGAAATGGTCCCTGGCTGACGTTGATCGGAAGATTGAACGGCTATCCGACGACGCTCAGATATTCGGCAGATACCAACTCCATATCAACGGCGGCGACCGCAAATCAGCGAAGGACGAGATCGAACGCCTGACTGCAATCAGAGAAGAAATCATCGCAAAGACAGCTGAGCAGCGGAACGAACTACGCGAGAGGGTTGGCGAAGCAGGCAAGCTGGTCGCGATCCTCTCACAGGCTCACGAGCGGGAAGATGAACCGTACTCGCGGATGGGAAAGGCGATGCCCGATCCGAAATTCATCCGAGACGAGTTCGAGCGCATCGCGGACAACGCCGCCACAACGCGCGACGCCGCGATGCTCAGGCAAGTCTATGAGCTTGAGGGGAAGTCCAGTTCCTATGCCAACCCCAAAGAGATCATTTCGCCGGAGCGCCTGATTGCACGGGCGCTCGGCCGCGAGACGATGGCGGAAGTCTTTCTTCACGAGAGCGCCGAGAGACTTTCGAACTTCCAGGAAAGAAAAGAAGTCCAGCCCCTTCTGATTGAAATGCCTGACGGGTGGCTGATCACTCATAGAATCAAAGACACGGAACCGCGATCCATACTCGAACGGATAGCCCGCCCAATTATCGAGGCGCCGGCGGAACGCGAAATGCGCGAGGCCATACAAGCAGCCTTACAACATCAGGAACGCCAGTTGGCGGGCGATCTGGAGAAGAGCCGGGCCTACTATGAAGCGGCGCGTGAGATGGTCGATTCAATTTCGCTCGGCAGAAGCAGCGGCGGACCTGCGACCCTGCCCGCGCCGGAATTCTCGCCGAAAGAGGAGATGAACATAGAGATCTACGCCGAGAAACTCACCGATGAAAAACAGCGAGAGCATTATCTCGGCCTTCTCGACTCGGATCGCGGTTCCGCTCCGTCCCGTCACGCTTCACGTGACAATTCCGATCATTCAAGGGAAGCAACGCCGATCGCGCCGGAAGTCCCAGCAGTCGGCCTGGCGCACGGGCGCTGATTTTACTTTTTCATCAATCGACAATCTCCCGGAGAGAATCCGGCGCGATGGATGGTGAATCCCGAGGGCGAAGAGATAAAGCGCCGATCGCAATACGCCGAGGCAGATCGAGACAATGAAAGGAGGCGCAGACTTTACCATGAAAAACAACGCTAACGGCCGCCTGCTGGCTCAAACATGCTCATGCCGTCCTTATCAGGATAACTACGATGAGGTGTTAAAAATCTGCGAAGAGACGGGACGTAAACCCGCCGAGGTGCTGCGCGACGCCCTGGACGAGTGGTTACTCATGCGCAGTTCCAGCGCGACCACTGCGGAGGCCTTGCCGCCAAACAACCGGCCGGGAGATCTCGCAGCAAAGATCGAGGAAATGCGAGAGGATCTCCGGCGCCTCGCAGAGCGACACGAGGAATTAGCTCAAAGTATCGATTACGTACAGCGGAGGGACCACGGCTACCTGCTCGAAATCTTCCTGGCCGCCTACGGCGCAAGAGATCTGATATGGAGAGACATCGCAAACAGAATGCGCAAGGGCAAGCAGACGCCGGAATCTATTCTGGCGCAATACAAGGCCTTCGAGCGGGAATGGAATGCTCAATGCGATGCGACAGCGGACAGAATCAAGGAAGTTATCCGGAAAGGGAGAAACCATGCTCAGACTTGACCTCAACCGCGCTGAAGACCCAGCCCGGCCACGGAGCCGGATCGAGAGCGTCTATGAGTGGATCGCGGGCAATGACGACTACCAGCGCAACGATAACAACCTGAGAATGATTCAGTTTTGCGTAATAACGGTAAGCGCTCTCGGGACGGGCTTCGTGAACGCCTTCACTCACAGGGAAAGACTCGGGTGGATCGGCGCGGCGCTGCTCGCGGCGCTCATTACAGGATTCGTCGAGAAGTTCTATTTCACTCTGCGCCATGGACTTTTGACGATCTACAAGTCCAGGAAGCAGCGACTCGCCGCAAGGCTCTGCTATCGGGTGATTCAGGCTACGATGATCCTGAATGCGACGATCCTTTGCGCATGGGTGGCCGGCATTGCGCTGCCGGTCTTCCTGCAATTCTGGAATCGCTGGTCGATCTCGGTGCATTTCGGATTAGCGCTGATAGGAGTGTCGGCGGTGCGCGATTATGACGCGGTC
>DASUFM010000247.1:0-4075 GCA_036274535.1 Blastocatellia bacterium | reverse complement strand
TCTTTTTCCCCATCGAAATATTTGCCGAAAAGGATCGGGTCGAGTCTGTCAAGCAGCCAGAATCCCGGCGCAGCCATTGCGAAGAGCGATCCGCCAATGAGCGCCGCGCGCCATGGCGTGAATTCCGGCTGAAGGCCGGGGAAGAGAATCGAGCTGTCCAAATCCGGCGCCAAATCCGCCAATTGGCGCCCGTTCAATGCGGCGCGCGCAGGCGTGGCCACAAACGCGAAAAGGAGCGCCGGATAAATGATGGCGTTCGGCAGCAATTGGTGGCGTGTGTCAATGAAGATCAACGCGATCATCACGCAGGCGAAGGCGAATTCAAAGGTCGCTTCCCACGTCGGGCCGGTATTGAAGACGATCGCGACGAATATCAACCCGACGCCAAGTTCAACCATGGGGTAGGAAAATGGAATTCGCGCGCGGCACGAACGACAACGCCCGCCGAGCAACGCGAAACTGAGGAGCGGAATGTTGTCGAAGTTTTTGACGGGGGCGCCGCAAGCCCCGCAATGCGACCCGGGGAAGACAATAGATTCGCCGCGCGGGACGCGATGGATCACCACGTTGAGGAAACTGCCGAAAATAAGTCCCAGGATGAAGGCGGAAACGGCGTAAAATGAGAACGGCAGATCGAATCCTTTCAAGAGTGGCATCCTTTGTCAGCTTGGGTTAAAGTCAGGGCCATCATAACGATTATTTATATCCCCAGGGAAATCCTGCCGGAATATCCTGCCAGGAAATCCCGCGAAATCTCCGAGAAATCCCTGAGAAGTCCATGATAAGTCCATGAAAAATCAGGGGAACGCAATCATAGCGGTAAAGAGCAATGAAGATTTTACAGGTTTGTTCCGCGGAAAGCTTGGGCGGAGGAGAGCGCCACGTAATTGACTTGACGAAAGCGCTGATCGACCGAGGCCATCAATTGCATTTAGCCGTCCGAGAAGGCAGCCCGCTTCCGGACGCTCTGGCCGGTTACCCTATCCACTGGTATGAGTTGGGATTGCGTAACGCGCTCGACGTGATCAGCGCGCAGGGCATCGCTAACGCGATCCGCAAAAACAGGATCGATATTTTACACGCCCACCTGGCGCGCGATTACACATTTTGCGGCGTCGCCGCCAGGATCGCCGCCAGACTGGGAAGTCCGGTCGGTTTCTTCATCACACGCCATCATTTTAATCCAATCAAATCGAATCCGCTTTACAACTGGACGATGGGCGAAGCTCGCGCGCTGATCGCCGTCTCGGACAGCGTGCGCGAAAGCCTGATCGAGTCATTCCCCGGCTTCGCCGACCGCATCGTAATGATCCCGAATTGGATAGACGCCGGTTATTGCGGCAATATAAGCCGCGAGGAGGCTCGCGCGCGCCTCGGCGTTACAAAGCGGCTGGCCGTCGGCGTCGTCGGACAGATCACGAGGCTCAAACGCCAGGACCTGTTCATCGAAGCCGCCGCGCGTCTGATTCGCGAGCGCCACTGGAGCGACGCCGAATTTCTGATAGTTGGCGCCGCCGGCCCGGATGACGAAGCTTACTTCAATCAGTTGCAGGAGACCGCCGATAGATTGCACATCGGCGATCATCTGAGGTTTACCGGCTATGTCGAGAATCTGCCCACGCTGCTTTCCGCCTTCGACGTTATCGCCGCGCCTTCGGACAACGAGGCCTTCTCCCTCGCCCTGGTCGAAGCCATGGCTTCCGGCTGCGCCGTCGTCGCGACGCGCGTCGGCGGAATGGCCGAGATAGTCCAGGACGGCGTCACCGGGTTCCTCATCGAACGCGACAGCCCCCATTCGCTGGTCGCCGCCCTGTCGCGGCTGTTGGCTGATAAACACCTGCGCGAAAAGATCGGCGGCGTCGCGCGAACCAGCGTGATCGAACGCTTCGACCGCCAAACCGCCATTGATCAGATCGAACGTCTTTATATGAATGAAGATGTGGAAGAGGAATAGAAGACACTTTTCATTTTCCATACGCCGCCAGGGCGTCCCGAAGGACTTTCAGGCTCTTCGCGACGGCGAGGTCGGCCTCCTCCTTGCCTTCCATCTCCAGTGAGACGTAGCCTTTGAACCCGGCGTCGCGCAGGATCTTCGCGATGCGGGCGTAATCCAGTTCGCGGGTGTAATAGACGCCGCCGCCGTAATAGGTCTTGGCCTGCACGACGATCGCATGCGGAGCGAGCTTTTCCAGCTGCGGATAGGGATCGCCGACGAAGTTGCCGGTGTCGGCGTTGATGCAGAGCCAGGGCGAATTGACCTCTTTATAAATCCGCAGCAAGTCGTCGACTTTCGTCGTCAATCCCCAGTGATTCTCCAGGGCCATAATCACACCGGCCGCTTCGGCATGCGGGATGCATTCATTGATCGACTCGATGCACCATTTGAACCCGTCGTCATTGGTGTAACCGGGCAGCGGCGTCTCCACTCCACCCGCGTCCAGCATCTGCTGAAAACTCCCACTCGTGCCCCATCGCCCCGAATTCAAACGGATGGCGGGACAGCCCAGGTAATGCGCCAGGTCGATGCATTTTTTCGTGTGGTCGATGTCACGCTGCCGTTTCTCCTTTTCGGGAGAAACGAAATTCTGGTGGATCGAGAGGAAGAACAGCGCGAGGCCGTTGGTGAAGGCCAGCCGCTTCAGATTGTTCAGATACTTCTTGTCTTCGCTCTCCATCTGGCGGTGCAGAATCTCGACGCCGTCGAAACCGAGCCGGGCGGCGTTCTCTATGACCTTTTCAATCGGGTATTTGACCTTGTCGAAATGCCAGTAAGAGTAAGTCGAAACGCCTATGCGGATGGCTTGTGTCGATTTTGCGGGTTGCGTCGCTCCGGCCAGAGCGTTGTCGGTGATGATCGCCGCGCCTGCCATGGCGCCGGTCTTGAGCAGATCGCGTCGGGATAGAGTCATTGCGTCTCCTTAAATCGGGATATAATTATCTGGGTTGATTTAGGACTTTTGTTTAAGAAGTTCGATTTCTATGTATGCTGGATTCTGCATATCTTGCCTCATGACTTCATACTTTAGCGCGCTTCGAATGGTCACAACAAATGTTATCGAATCTGATCCAGATGCGCGCGATACCATTCGATCGCGCATTTCAATCCTTCGTCCAGGCCGATCTCCGCGCGCCAGCCCAATCTCGCTTCGGCTTTATCGGCCGACAGGTATTGCGCGTCGATTTCGCGCTCGATCTTTCTTTGCAGCAGGACGCGCGGCTCCAGCCGTCCCTCTTTGCCGGCGATCCTGATGATGCGATTGACCAGTTCGAGCATCGACTGGCGCCCGCCGGCGCCGAAATTAAAGGCTTCGCCAGTCACTTCATCGATCTTTTCGGCCAGCAGCAGGTAGCCGCGCGCCACGTCGTCGACGTAAATGAATTCGCGGACTGGCGTGCCGTCGCTGCGGATGACCGGCGCCTCGTCGCGCAGCGCCGAGACGATCGCGCCCGGAATGATGCGCGACAGGTTTATATCGCCGGGGCCATAGATGTTGGCGAACCGCGAAACCGCCACCGGCGTTTTATAAGTGTGGGCGTACGACCGCGCGATGATATCCGTACATGCTTTCGACGCGTCGTAGGGAAAAAGTCCGAGCAGCGCGTGGTCTTCGCCGTAAGGCAACAGGTCGTGTGAGCCGTAGGCCTTGTCGCTGGAAGCGACGACTACTCGTTTGACCGTCTCACAGCGGCGGCAGGCTTCGAGCAGCGAATATGTCCCGCGAATATTCGCCTCGAAGGTTGAAAGCGGCGAGCGATTGGCCGCGCCCACGATAGCTTGCGCGGCCAGATGGAAGACGGCTTCGATCTCATATTCGGTCAGGACGCGCTCCATCAGCGCGTAATCTTCGACCGAGCCGTTAATGATCGTGACGCCGCGTCGCAGGCCGAAGAGATCAAGCGAATTCGCGCGCACTGAGTCGCGCTGCAGACAGATGACGCGCGCGCCGCGTTCGACAAGGTGGCGCGCGACATGCGCGCCGACGAAGCCCGTGGCGCCGGTGACGAAAGCGTTACGGTTTTTCCAGAAAGAGTTACTCATTGATCCAGTAGTCGGAACCTTTCCAGTGTTTGTATT